>JAKLEG010000503.1 GCA_022703175.1 Myxococcota bacterium
CGTGAGTGGCGATACCGACTACGAGGCACCCACAGTTACCTTGCACGCACCTGCCACGGCTGTTCCGGGAAGCATGGCGGTGGCAGCCGAAGCCCACGACGACTGGAACGTCACCGAAGTGGTATTTGCCGTCGATGGCGTAGTCGCCCAAACAGTGACGCGACCTCCGTTTGTCGCCAACCTCACCCTCACCGGTAGCGGACCGTGGCTGGTGAGCGCCGAGGCCCACGACGCTGCTCTGCACACCGCGATCACCGAGCAGACCCTCACCGATGCCGGGGCCGACGCCGCCTCTGCATCGGTTTCGCTTGATATTCTGCCGGCCTTCTCACTGTTGGTGGGTGACTTCGGCCAAATGGTAGCTGCCACCGCCGCCGACGACACTGGCATCGCAAAGGTCGAGCTCACCCAGAACGGCATGGTGTTGGACGCGCTGTATGCGTCTCCTTACAGCAGCTTGGTGGCGCCGCCTCTCAGTGTTGGAGCTGTGCGCTTTGGAGCAACAGCCACCGATGTGGCTGGGAACGTGACCCATGCGCAGCCAGTGTGCGTCCCGGTCCACCCCGCCGGCAACGGCGCTATCACCGGCTTTGTCATCGACGACAGCACCGGCCGGCCACTCCAGGGCGCTATCGTTCAAGTTACCGACCCATACGAACAGGTGGTACCGGACGTCGCGGCGACCGACGCCGACGGCGAATTCCACGCCAACGTGCCTGCTGGCACAAGTACGGCCAAGGTGACCCTTGCCGACCACACGTCGTGTTACCGCACGGCCAGCCTCAGTGGGGGCCAAGTAGCGCGCATGTTGGATTGCCGCCTAACGCCCAGCGTGCCCGCAGTAGTGCAGAACGCTGCAAACCACGAATTCGAAGCTAGCGATGGCAGTGCCACCTTGTTTGTGCCCCTTGGCGCCCTGGGTGCGGACGGCGAAATTCAGTTCGTAGCCGTCAGTGAGCAGGGCCTCGTGGCATCGCTGCCCGCGGGCTTCAGCCCCGTGGCTGGGTACTTCATCGATAGCAGCGACATCGGCAAGCCCAACAACGACGGCCTCCGGCTGGTGCTGCACGAGCTCACCCTCGACGACAGCCGGTTCCCGGCCTACTGGGAGTTTGGCGGCAAGGCGTGGAAGCGCGCCGCGACGGTGGTTGAGGACGACATTGAAAAAGTGAAGGTAACCGAGTGGGGCGGGGTAGCGATCGTCACGGCCGACTTTGGTGTGGCGGCGCCCGTTACCGAGCACGAGGCGTTAGCCATCGGTGTTCTACCGGCGTTGCCCAATGAGGCTTCGGCCGCAGTGCTGCCCACGCCGCCCGTGATTCTGTTCAGCCCCGGCTCACGCTCCGAAGTGACGGCGCGTCTCGGCGAGGGCATCCCTGTCGCGAGCGGCGCCCGCATCCGCCTGGAATTCCAAGAGACCTACGCCTTTGTGGGCGGCAGCAGCTACGAACCGCCGGCCTACACCCAAGACTTCACCCTTTACACCCGCCCATCGGGCCACGAGGCGCGCTTTGTCGTGACCCCAGAGCCCACGGTGCTTAGCTCGCTCGACGCCCTGCAAGGCAGCATCAAGCTCACCGCCCTCCCGTACCCAAACGGCGGCATCGAAACCGGCGCAGCCCTGGTTGGCGAGATGGGCGGCACGGTGTCCGATGGCGCAGGCGCCAGCCTGGTGATTCCGTCAGGGGCCTTGGTTACGTCGGTGCCCGCCTCGGTGCAGGTTGCAGCGTGTGACTTCTCGGTAGCGTTGCCCGTGGGTGTCGAGTGTTTGGGTGCGGTGGAAGTGTCGTTGGCTGGGGCGACGTTGGGGCATGCTGGGCAGTTGAACCTCGACTACTCCCAAACCACGGTTGCCGACGGCTCGGTGTTGCTCATCCACACCGCCGATGTGGGCGGCGTGACCTACGAAGAGTTGGTAGGTGATGCGAGCCAAATCGGCGGCACACTCTACTCGGGCACGCCCGTGGGCCTCGACTTGTCCGGCGTGCGGTTGGAAGGGCGCTACAGCTTTGTGCATGTGCCCGCCGGCTTTGGCTACGTCTATGGCACGGTTACGAACGCTCCCGACAGCAACAACGTGGTGCGCTCGGAGAGCCTGCCGTTTGTCAGCCTCACGGCCAATAGCCCTGTGACTTCGAATGGTTACGTGGTTGTTGCGGAGCTGGATGCGGTCCAGAACGCGAAGCTTACGGCGCGCTCGCTCATGGCCGGAGCGGCGCTGGCAGGGCAGGGTGAAACGCTTGTTGACGGCGTTGGCAACCACGGCCCGCTGGCGATCGCATTGACCAACGCCCAACCCACCGTGTCGGTGTCGTTTACCGAGTGCAAGGCCGATCCACCCGACAATTGCCCAAGCAACACCACCGTGCCGGTGTCCACCAAGATCGCGCTCACGTTCTCAGAGCCGATGCAACCCGCCACGCTCACGGCCGACAACCTGAAGGTCATGCGAGACGGCACGGAGGTCACGTGCACCATCGACGTTGACCCTTCGACGCGGGTTGCGGTGCTGACGCCGACACATTCGCTCAACGAGGGCACGAGTCACACCGTGCAGGTGGGCACCGGCGCTTTGAGCGCGGCCGGGTTTGGTTTGGCGAACGCTTCGACCGTGGCGTTCACCACCAAAGATTCGACGCCGCCTATTGTGGGAGCTGGCGAGATCGCAGCGGTTATCGAGGATGACGGTTCCGTAACGATTACAGGTGGCAAGGGCACAAACCCAGGCGGAGCGAACGTCGAGATTCAGCAGGGTGCCTCCACGACATTTGCGACACCAGGGCAAAACGGCTCGTTCACTATCACAGGCTTGTCAGGTGGCGCCGGCACCACGTACGTCATTACGTTTACAGATGCCGCCGGCAACAAGACCACCTACACAGTGACGACGTTCAAAAATGCCAACCGCGACACTTTGATTGGACCCGAAGGCGGTGTGGTGTTTGCCGACGACGATTCAGGGCTCATGGCGACCGTCCCGCCCGGGGCTTTCTCCGACGTCACACCCATCAAGATCACGCGAGCTGCGGCAACGGCCTTCGATGGCGCAAGCGGGATCGAAGGGACCGGCAACAATTTCGCAGACCAGGTCATCGCCACCGCTCACGTGGAGCTGTACGGCAAGAGATCGACGAAGGAAATCAAGCTGTCGGCGCCAGTGCCACAAGGCTTTGTGTTCAACACCGAGCACACAACACTGTTGTATCGCCGGTTAGGCAATCGCTTTGAGGTCATCGACCAGGTCGCGGTAAGCAACGGGCGCATCGAGACGGCGTGCGAGCCGTTTAACGGCATCCGTGCCGCTGGCGATTTCGTGTTCCAGCAGTCACCCTTCGACCTCGCATTGGGTTGGGCGATTCTCTCGACCAACATTGTGGGCGCAGCCACGGTGGTGTTTGCGTCTGAGTCCTACTTCGTGGCGGCAGTGGTCGATCCGGCGTTGCATACGATGTTTGCGGTGCCGCAGGGCGACGACTTCACGGGCACCGTCATGGACGATCTTGGCGACGTGATTTTCAGTGAAAACAAAACCGCTGATTGGGTCAGCGGCGTGGAGAAAGTCTATTTCGCTGGCGACCCACTGGTTGACGAGTTCTATCTTGTCGCCTCCTCGCCGATGCACCAGGCGATTGAGGTCGGCATCGATCAAGAGATCTGGCTGGAGTTTAGTGACGGCCTTTATCCTGGGCTTGCCACCTGTGAAAGCTTGCTGTTTGCCGGCCATTGCGTGTGCGTCCATGAGGAAGGCTCGCCAGACTGTTTGGAAGGAACCGTGCGGCTCGACAAGAAAGCCACAGGTCCAGCCAACGCAACCGTGGAGCGTGTGGTTGTGTTTACACCTCGCTACCGACTGCGGCTTGGTATGCCCTATGCGATCGACGTCGTTGGCATTCGCGATGCCACAGACAAGCGAGAAATCACCGACGACATCAACAACGTAACGTTCACAACATTTGCACCGCAAGTCGCTGGCCGTGTGGACTTTGGCAACCACTACTCCACAGGTGATGGCAACGCACCGACGGCTTTGACTGTGTTGGATGACGGGGTCGTGGCTGTGGCGTTGGGCCATCCACAAGGTTGGGGTGACGGCTCGTGGGAATACGACACAAAGGTTGGCCTCGTGGATGTTGTCAACCCGTCGGCTCCGACTTTCGCGCCCGCGTCGGTTACCGTCCGAAAGGGCCGGTGTCTGGCTTTGGAAGGTGTGCCTGGGACCTCAGACCTGTACGTAGCTCACGGCTCGCTTGAATGGGGCAGTTATGTCGGCCTGTTGAGTGCGTCTACCACGCGTCCACTTGGTTCCGTGCAGGCTGTGGCGGGGCAGCAGATTTCGATGGGCATCGACGAGTATTTTGGGAAGTGGGATAGCCTTACCGACCATCCGTGTCTTGGCGCCGACGGGGTCCCCACCTTGTGTAACGATGGATCGAGCGCACGCCAGGTACCGTTTGCGACCGGGCGTCCGTTGGACCTGGTTGTTGTAGGCGCAGGCAATGCAATCTACGTCGCGAATGCGGGTTACGGTGTGGAGAAGGTAACTCGCACTACGATCACCACCCCGGCAGCGG
>JAKLEG010000504.1 GCA_022703175.1 Myxococcota bacterium
GGTGTTGAACCTGGCATTCCAATCGCCGCCTGGAGCGCAGTAGCTCTCCTCGCACTCTTCCTCAGTGGCCGGGTCGCCATCCATCCACCGGCATTTTTGCGGCAGTGCCCACAGGTCGGTTTCGGCTCGCGCGGCGCGCTCCCACTCTGGATTGCCTGCTGGTGACTCCTGGCCTTCCCGACATTCGTCCTTCAGGTAGTAGTCTTCTTCATCGGAGAGCATGACTGTGACAAGCGGCAGCGGCGTGCAGTCGCGTTTGCAGTGGCCATCGCTGACATCGCAAATCTCACCCGGCCAACAACTCACCTCGGCACTGCAATCGGTGATTCCCGAGGCGCCATCGACCTTAACGGCTGGGTCGCAGCCATTGGCCGGACAGTTGCCGGTGGGCACGCAGGTGTTGGTTTGGCAGCGCTCATAGGGAGCGCACTCACTGTCGAGGCCACTTGTGCAACTCCTGCCCGATGCGCTCGTGGCGCAGTTCAGGCGGAGGTGTAGCTTCGGATCGAGTGCGCCGCTGTAGTCGAGCGGTAGGGCGGGCAATAGCTTGGTCAACAGCCGTCGAGCCGAGCGCGAAGCCATTTCGGGGGCCGAGTGCGGCCGCGTGCCGCTCGTGAAATTGCCGCCGGCAAACTCGCACGGGAGTCCCCCCATCGCGCGGATCACGTCACACATCTGCGAGGCCAAAACGGTCGGGCCATCGGTGCAGGTGGCAGTCAGGCGTTCGCAATAGCGATCGGGGTCGGCTGCGCAGGTGGACGGTGGGCTGCTGGCCGTGGGGTCATACAACAGATCCATCTGCGCGGTGGCGCAACCGGCGCTTGGATCGGAGCCCAAGAAGCCGACGTTCTGCAGCAGCTGTTTGCGGCTGGCAGCCGCGCCAAAGAAATTCGCAAAGCCGGTAACACCGGCACAACTGTTGAGGAACTGCGTTTGACGCTGCTCCGAGGCGGCGCGGTAGTCCGACCTGCAATCCAAGAACGTGCTGTCTTCCCAATAGAACGAGCCACCCCCCCCCGGCATCGACAGCGCGGTGGCTGGATTGATGGTCGGAAACGGTTCGGTCGTGATGTCGGTGTAGCCAGCATCGGCCGCAAAACGGGCATCAATGGCCATGGGGTCGATGCAGGCACTGCCACTTGCACAGTAGTCAGCGCCGTAGGTGAGCCCTGAACAGGAGGCGTTGCAGGTGCAGGTGCCGTTCGTACAGCTGGCCGGGTTGTAGCAGCCTGCGGGGCAGACCTTCAGGCAACCCAACGCTTGGCTGGCGCAATCCTGCTCACATTTCCGGGCGTTGGTGCCGGCGCTACCACCCGTGCAGGTCGCAGTAGCATCGCAACAAGTGCTGCCGCAGATCTCATTGCATTGAGAACGGTAGCCGACGGCGGCGTTGGTGGTGGTCATCGCGACGCGGAAATCGACGATCTCAGAGTTGGAGATAAGCACCGCTTGGGCGTCGGTAGCGGCCTGGCGCAACCGACCGATGAGCTGTTGCATCGAGCGTGAGTCGTCCACCACCCACAACATGTCGGCGCGCGCCTGCTGTTGAGGTTTTTGTTCGCATACCTTGGAAAGCCCGGCCTCGAAGCGGGCCAACGCCGAGCCACCCGTCAGATCCTCAAGGCGGGTCAAACGATCGGCGTGCAGCTGAGCCGGGATAGCGCCCAGAGCTTTGTCGTTGGGCACCAACGCCACCACAAACACCATCTCGGGTTCTCCCCCGGTCGTGCTCTCTGCCAAGCGGCCGCTGCTGTCGCTTACCAACGGATGATCCAAGCGTTGTGCACCTTCGATGGAGATCACGAAATCAGAACGACACAACGGTGAACTCGGGCAGCTAAAGGCCACGGTGTCCTGCTGCGGTACGTTGGCCGGCCAGTCGTTGATGCATTGGCCGCTGACGCACAGCTCGCCTTCGCCGCACGCCACGGTGTCGGAACAGCTGGTGCCGCTCGTGGTCAAGACGCTTGGGTAGAACGTCGCGGTGAGTGCGCGCAGGATCTCGTTACGCACCGCAAGGGTGCCGGTCTTGGTACCCAAGTGGAGCTCGTGTTGTCGTTGGGCGCGGTTCGTGCGGTAGTTGGTCAGGTTGTCATGGGTCGGCCGCGCTGGCAGCGTGATCACCTCGCGCAGGTTATTCGCCGTGGTGGGTTCAAAGGCGCCTTCCAGCACGCCGCGAATTTGGTCGAGGGCGTCGTCCAGTGACAGCGGCCCGTTGCTGGTGGCCACAAAAATCAGGCCGTACAGCTCGCGGCTCACCACATCGGTGAACGAGGGATCGTAGACATCGCGTGGCGCTTGAAACAAATGGCCGAAGAGCGCATCGCCCATGTCGTCGACTTTGAAGCCGTTGCCGTTGACGTCCTTGCCGAACGGTCGCACCAGGTATTCCATCGGCGTGGTACCCGAGCTGTCGCTGGCTTCGACTTCGAGGGCGACCTTGTAGTCATGGGTGGGTCGAGCGCTTTCAGCAAACGAAATCGCCTTCAGGTTGTTGGTGGCGCATACCTTGTATTCGACGCCCGGCAGCGTGGTGGGATCGGGCGGGTTATCGAAGACCCGTGGGTCCGTTTCGCCGTCGTCGACTTTGCAGTTGTGGTTCAGATCTTCTTCGCCGTCGGCGTAACCATCGTTATCGCTGTCGACGTCGAGCGGGTTGAGCGCGCAATTGGCGGCGTTGCAGTTCGTGACGTCGAAGGTCACCTCACAGCCATCGGCTAGGCCGTCGGCGTCGCTGTCGCCAATGAGCGGATGCGTTTCGTTTGCTTCCGTGAGACCGTTGTTGTTCTTGTCTTCGCAAGTGCTCGGGTCGGCGCCGGTTGGGCAGCCATCGGTGAGGCCATCGAAATCGCTGTCGTGATACCGGGGATCGGTCTCGCCCAACGATTGCCGACCGTCATGGTTGGCGTCCTCGAAACCATCGCTTAGGCCGTCACAGTCGCTGTCGCGCAGGAAGGCGCAGCTCTCTTCGAAGATCATGCGAGATTCGCCAGTGAGTGGATCGGGGCCTTCAGCAGCGTTGCACAAGCCGTTGTGGTCGTTGTCTTCTAGGCCGTCACGAATGCCGTCACCGTCGCTGTCGGCCAAACGGGGGTCACTTTCGCCATCGGTGTCACCCAGGTCGAAACAGCCGCTGAGGTTCACATCTCCCCAACCATCCACGCGACCGTTCTGGTTGCGGTCTTCGACGCCGTCTGGGATGCCATCGCTATCGGTGTCAAACTTGAGTGCGCAGGTTTCGCCCACGTCGCAGGCGCCGTTCTTGTTGACGTCTTCGACGCCGTCTTTCAAACCATCATGATCACTGTCTGGGTCGAGGGGGTCGGTCTCGTTGCTGTTGCGGAAGCCATCCAGGTTCACATCTTCTTTGCCGTCACTGAGGCCGTCGCAATCGGTGTCGGCCGAAAATAGACAGGTTTCGCCTGCGTCGCACAGGCCGTTGCCGTTAGCGTCTTCTTTTGAGTCGACCAGGCCATCGCCATCGGTGTCGTTGCGGCGTGGGTTGGATTCGCCCTGCGGCTCACCCATATCCCAGCAGCCGTTGCTGTTTTCATCGACAAAGAGGTCGACGATGCCGTCGTGGTTAGCATCTTCGAGGCCGTCCGGCAGGCCGTCGAAGTCGGTGTCTTCACGTAGCGCACTGCTCTCGCCAAAATCGTAGTGACCGTTGTGGTTGGCATCTTCGACGCCGTCCGGCACGCCATCACCATCGGTGTCGGGGTTGTTGGGATCCATTTCGGCCGCAGCGCGCTCGCCATTTTGGTTGTGATCTTCGCAGCCGTCCGGCACGCCATCGCCATCGGTGTCGTTGAGCGTGGGGTTGGAGTTGCCGCTGCACTGCGAGCCCGCCGTGGCGGTGGCCGTCCAATGGCAATCCTCGGCCGCTTCACAGGACGTGGGGTCGGTGGCCGTGCAGGCACCCCGCTCCAGGGCGTCGGCGATGCAGTCACCGTCGGTGTCATCGCTGCTGGGCGTGCAACTCAAGCACTCGGTGACAGGGCCATTATCGTCGGTAGGCGCGCTGTCTCCCATCGTGTCGCCGGGGCTGTCATCGCTACCCGCTGGCCGGCCATCGGCACTGACGATGGCGCCATCGGCCTCCACGCACATGCCGTCCCCGAAGCAACGACGTGTCGCGCCCGGGCCGTCGCCGCAGCTGGAGACAAGAATCAAGATGGACACGGACGCGAGCAGCAGGTGCAAACGCATCACAGAACTCTCCTTAGGATGCCTTACGGTACCTCAAATTGGTAACACATCGAGACCTTGATTCCCATGTCCTGGCATGGGTGAGATCCTGAGTGTCTGTCGACAGACGCGCGCTTCGGCGCCCGAAACGGTGGTCAGCGTTTTACGGGTGCGACACACCGTGGCGCCAATGTCTGCCAGCGATTGCGTAGCCTAGTGGCCTCCCCCAACAGCTCTGGGTCGTTCCCCTGTTGCATCAGCGGCTCCAAACAGGCGAGCGCGTCACAAGGCCTAAGCCTGAGCTCCAGCTCGCACAGCGACAGCGTCGCCTGGCGTTGCACCTCGGGGGTGCTGCCTTTGGCAAGGCGCTTCAGGATATC
>JAKLEG010000505.1 GCA_022703175.1 Myxococcota bacterium
AAGGCAACGGACTTGCGACCCTTCTGCGCCGAAACCTTCATCGCCGCGTTGTTCGGCGACGTCCATTCTTGACCCTCGTCGGTCTGGTCATATACTGGGCAAAAGGCCGTGAACGTGAACAAACCGACAGCCAGAGCTTCTGAGAAGCGTACTGTCGAGGTCCAAATCTTGGGCCAACGGATGGTCCTCAAGGCCTCCGATGATCCTCGCCACGTGGAGCGTCTCGCCTCTTATGTCAAACGCAAGGTAGACGAAGCCTCGGCGCATGGTCCCATTTCTAGTTCGAAGCTTGCGCTGTTAGCCGCGCTCAACATCGCCGACGACTACTTCAAAGCGATGGACGAAGCGCGCGAGTTCAAGCGTCAGGTCGCCGTGAAGTCGCGAGCGATGCTTTCCGAAATCGATCGCTAGCGAGACGCTCGCATGAACGTCGCGTTGCAGGATGCCTTGTCGCCAAAACCCCACTGGCGCAGGAGAAATCGCCGATGAGTTCTCATTCGGATCCGTCGAGTGTTGGGAGTGCGCTGGCCGCGATGCGCGGGCGTCGGGCGCTGCTGTTGGGGGATTATGTCCTCGACACCTATCTTTACGGCGAAACCGTGCGCGTGTCGCGCGAAGCGCCCGTGATTGTGGTGCGCAAGGAGCGCGTAGAACACCGATTGGGCGGGGCGGCGAATGCCGCGCAGAACTTGGCCGCTTTGGGAGTCGAGACCCACGTGGTGGGGCAATTGGGCGATGACGATGCGGGTCGAGCGACGCGGGCGATGCTTGGCGATGCAGGTGTGAACGCCACGGCCCTGCAGTTGGGCGGCGTGACGACACCGCAAAAGACGAGAGTCTTGGCTGGCGCTTTTGGTACGGCCCGCCAACAGGTCTTGCGGATTGATGACGAACCGGCGGCTGCCTTGCCGGAGGCCCATACCGAGCGCGTGGTCGCCGAGCTCGAAGCCAGGGCGCATCAGGTCGATATTGTGGTGGTGAGTGACTACGGCTTGGGAACGATCACTGAGCCGATCGTGGCCGCGGTGGTAGGGCTCGCCAAACGCGGCGTGCGTGTGATGGTCGACTCCCGCTACCGGCTACCGGCCTTTCGCGGGGTGACCGCGGTCAAGCCCAATGCACCCGAGGCGGCGGATCTGGTGGGCTACGCGATCAGTGATCGCGCGGCAGCGGAGCGAGCGGGCGCGCAGCTGTTACACAACCTCGATTGCGAGATCTGCCTGGTTACACAAGGACGGCGGGGCATGTCGTTGTTTGAGCGCGGCAAGTCCTCGGATCACGTCGCGGTGGTGGGTGCCGAAGAGGTGACTGATGTCACTGGGGCCGGTGACACGGTGACGGCAACCTTCGCGGCGGCGTTGGCGTCTGGCCTGGGGGCCAGGAATGCAATGCGTCTCGCCAATTGTGCGGCTGGCGTTGTGGTGATGAAGGTGGGAGCCGCAACGGCGTCGCCGGGTGAGGTGAGTCTGACTGCGCGCCAACATGGCGTGGAGCTGGAACCATGGGAAAAGTAGTCACCCTCGCCGAGACCCAACGTGCCGTGGCAGCAGCTCGCGAGCGCGGTGCCAAGGTGGCATTGGCGAACGGTGCCTTCGATTTGTTGCACGTGGGGCATGTGCGCTACCTGCAAGGCGCCAAGGCTTTTGCTGACGTGTTGGTGGTGGCGGTAAACGCCGATGTTTCGGTGCGACGAGCCAAAGGACCTACGCGTCCGGCGGTGCCGGAGGCCGAGCGAGCCGAAATCGTCGCCGCGCTTGGGGCCGTCGATTGGGTCGTCGTATTTAGCGAGGACACAGTGCAGCAGGTGATTGAGGCGTTGCACCCCGATTTTCATGTGAAAGGTACCGACTACACCCCGGAGTCCGTGCCCGAAGCACGTTGGGTGCGAGCCTACGGCGGCCAGGTTGTCATTGCCGGGGATCCCAAGAACCATTCCACAACGGTGTTGTTAGGCAAGCTCAATAATGCCCAGGGTGGTTGAGTGCGTGCGCCAGGCTGTGACACCTTGTCTCGGTGTGGCTGGATGGACGCGAACGTCTCATTGATGCTACCCAATCGGGTAGCTGACTCGGGTGAGTTCTTCCCACGGCCAGCGTTGCAGGGGGAGCCAGGTCGGTTGGGGCGTTTCCGCTGCAGCGATAAGGAGTTTAGCGGGTGACGGCAAACTGCACATTGGCGATCCCAGGCATCGGGAGGCGTGGCATTCCTCTGGTGGTCTCAGCACCCAGCGGCGGCGGCAAGACGACGTTGTGTCGTAAGCTGATGGCGGACCTTTCGGGCGTCGAATTTTCCGTCTCACACACCACGCGGGCGTTGCGGGGGCGTGAGCAGGATGGCGTCGATTATCACTTTGTCGACGACGTTGAATTTTCGAAGCTGGTGGCGGAGGACGCCTTTTTGGAGTGGGCGCAGGTTCATGGCCAACGCTACGGCACGCATCAACGGGAGGCCGATAGCCGCCTGCCGCTTGGATTGGATGTGCTCTTCGATATCGACATCCAGGGGGGGCGACAGATTGCCGCCCGTATTCCAGATACCGTTTTGGTGTTTGTGCTACCGCCAGACATGGCCACGCTGGAAATGCGGTTGCGTAACCGCAAGAGCGATTCCGATGATGTGATTGCGCGTCGCCTTGTGGCAGCGCGCGCCGAGATGGAAGCTGCGAGTTTCTATACACATTTCATTGTCAACGATGACCTTGAGCGTGCCCACGAGGAGCTGCGCTCGATTCTCATTGCCGAGCGTCTGCGGCGGCTGGATCACCACGCGCTCGTGAACCATGTGCTTACAAGGAGTGCGCCATGATGCTGTCCCTGTTGGTCGTTTGTGTGTCCCTCACGACGGCTCAAAGCAACGAGTCGACTCAGGACAAGGCCGCGGCGATCGTGGCGGAGATGCCGAAAGCGCCGGGAGAGGGTGGCGAGCCTGCAGAGGCCAAGGCCATGGAGGCGGAGATGGATGCCAAGAAGGCTGGGGCACCGCTGTCCAAAAAGAAGAAGGAAACCAAGGATTGGGCCGACGAGGAGCGGTGGGGCCGTTATCGGGAGGATGACCCAGAGGCGTCCGCACCGCAGAAAAGGCAAACACCTCCGGGGGCGAACGTGCTCCTCGATTGGCCGAACCCATTGCGGCATCGGTCGCCGGGAGGTGCCTTTGTGCTGGGGGCTCTCGTGGGCTTTGGAAGTGGCCATTATTATGCGGGTGAGGCCCGGCGCGGGGTCTTGTTCAGCGCGATCGACGGCGCCTTGGTGTTGGGCTTCATCGGCACGACGGTGGCGATGAACAAGCTCGTCATCGACCACGATTTCAAGACAGGCAAGTCGTTGGCCAATGGCGACCGCGATTTCGGCAAGGTCGAAAGCCAACTCTACGTGGCCTCGGTGTTGTTTGCGTTGGCCGAGGTAGGCTCCCGGGTGTTTCAGGGCATCGGTAGCATGCAGGCCGCGCGGCGTACCAACGCGGTGTTGGAAGGCGTGACGTAAGTACCGGTGCAAGGTGGAGGAGGCGTCAACTTGACGTTGGGCTTTTAAACGAACGAACTCCAGAATCTCTCGCGCGGGCTGTAAGCGTGGTCGACGTTGTTTTTAAGGCTCACCGGCTCTTGCCGCACGACGTGCGGGTCGTGGCGCAATGTGGTGAAACCCTTCAAGAGGTGGCCGTTCGTTCACGTTTGCCGATGGGCGATGCCTGTGGCGGCCAGGGCGCGTGTTCCAGTTGCCACTGCCATGTTGTGCAGGGGAACGAGCACCTAACCGAGCTGTCAGACCGTGAGGACACGGCACTCGACAAGGCGTCTGACGTGCGCCTTACGAGCCGTTTGGGCTGTCAGGCGCGCATTGCCGATGCGCAAGGCGTCATTGAAGTTGTGGTCACCGACGAGAACCTTTTGGCCTACGAACGCGAGCATCGGGGAACGTAGTCGTCCCTCTGGGAGGCCTTCATGAACCATCAACCTGGTCGCGCCAAAACCAAGGTGTTGGTGTGTGCCGCGGAATTGGCACCTTTTGTGCGCGCGACAGCGCTTGCCGATCTAACTGCGCAACTTGCTGGCGAGCTTTTTCGCGCCGGGGTGGATGTCCGCATTGTGCTGCCGTTGTACGGTTCGATTGATGAAGCGCGTTACGGATTGATTAGAAACATCGAGAACCTCGATGTGCCGATGGGGGGGCGTGGCTTACGCGCCAGCGTCTCGATGGGGTGTCTGCCTGGCACCGAAGTTCCGGTCTACTTTGTGGATTCTCCGGCGCACTTTGAGCGTCCAGGTGTGTTTGGAGAGCTACAGTCGGACTACTCCGACAATCTGGATCGTTTCGCATTCTTGTCCCGCGCGTCTCTGGAGGTGAGCCGGATTTTGGGTTTCGCACCGCACCTCGTGCATGCGGTGGGTTGGCCGTTGGCGTTGGTGCCAGTCTATCTCAAAACTCAGCTGATGCATGAGGCGACCTTTGCCACGACACGCAGTGTCTTTTCTTTTGTGTCGGTGGCTGCCCAAGGATTGTTTCCCTCGGAGCGGTGGCCGCAAACCGGTCTGGGTTGGGACCTGTTCAATCTCGAT
>JAKLEG010000506.1 GCA_022703175.1 Myxococcota bacterium
GTTTCCTCAGCCAAAACAGCATGGTCCGGGAATCGGCGCAGGAGCTCCGAAAGGATGTAGGCTTCGGTGCGCTGATCGGTGTCGGTCACCAGATCGATGGCGGTGCTCTTGTGCCGCACCTCGCTCTGCTCAGTTTGATACGCAGCCCGTAGCAGCGCACCCGCTCCCTGGGCCACTTGGACCGCGGCGGTGACCAGCTCCTGCATCGCAGACCTCAGGCCAAGGCCGAAAGCAGCTTGCCATGCAAGCCACCAAAGGCGCCGTTCGAGAACACCAAGACAACATCGTGCGGTTTGGCTTCGCTTCCGACAAGGCGCGCAATCGCGTCGACATCTGGTTCAAAACGCGCCCATTTCCCGGCAGCGGCCAACGTGCGTACCAACAGCTCCGGATCAAAGCGCTCCGCCGCCGGTATCTCGTGCAAACGCTCATGGCTCGCCACCACCACACAGTCGGCGTCGGCAAAGGCCGTCACGAATTCGCTCTGGAAAACCTTGCGGCGCGTCGTGGCGCTGCGCGGCTCGAACAACGCCCACAACCGGCGCCCTGGCCAACGGGTACGCGCCGCCGCCAGCGTCTCACGCACCGCCGTCGGATGATGGCCAAAATCGTCCACCACTGTAATGCCCCGCGGTTCGCCGCGAACCTCGAGACGGCGCTTAACACCCGCGAAGCTCTGCATCCCGTGTCGAATTTCGTCGGCCGACAGCCCGGCTTCAAGCAACGTGCCGATTGCACCAAGCACGTTCATGCCGCTGAAATCGCCCCAAAGCGGCACCTGCATCTCGCCTAAGGAACGGCCGGAGAAGACGGGCTCAAACACCAACCCGGCAGGACCACTTTCGAATTTGCGCATGAACAGGTCGGCGTCGGCCACCTCAGGGACGCTGTAGGTCGTCACCCGGTGGGTGCGTGCGTGCTCGCGAATCAAGCGTCGTGCGCGCTCGGCGCCATGCCAAACCACCAAACGCCCATCGGAGGGCACCTTGCCCACCAGGCCACGGAACGCAGCTTCCACAGCCTCAATGGTTGGATAGATATCGGCGTGGTCGAACTCCAAGCTCGTAATAAGCGCCGTTTTGGGCCGGTAGTGCATAAACTTCGGCCCTTTGTCGAAATAGGCCGTGTCGTACTCATCACCTTCTACGACGAAGTGCGCACCACCGCCGTGCCGGAACGACTCCTTGAAGCCGAGTGGCGCACCGCCAATCAAGAACGACGGGTCACGCATGGCCGACATCAACACGTGGCTCACCAGTGCCGTGGTTGTGGTTTTGCCGTGGGTGCCAGCCACCACAATGCCGTGTTTGTTGCCAATGCCAAATTCGCCCACAGCCTCCGGCATCGACAACGTGAACAAGCCCTGCTCGCGCGCATAGGTGGCCTCGGGGTTCTTCGCGCGGATCACGTTGCCAATAATCACCACATCGGGGGCCGTCGCCAGATGTTGTGCGTCGTAGCCCTCGTAAGCGTCGATCCCCCACTCCAAGAGTTTGTCGCTCATCGGCGGATAGACATGCTCGTCACTGCCACGCACCTGGTGCCCTTGCTGCTTCAACAAGCCAGCCAACGAGCCCACACCGGTGCCACAAATGCCAATAAGGTAAATATCTAGAGGCTTGGTCACTTCCGTGGTCCTTGCAGCGGATTCCTAAGAGGAATCGTCGTGCCAATGATCGGCCCAGAGTAAAACGCCGCGGCTCCCGTTTTTTTCTCGGGATCTATCGGCAACGACTCACCCTGTTTGGCGATGAGGTCATACACGCGCGGGCGGAATTTCTGCATCTTTTCTTGTTTGCCCTCGGGGGTGGGATGAGCGGCGTTGGTGAGCACCACGCCGATGATGTCAGTCGAGAGATCGATCCAAACTGACGTCCCCGTAAACCCCAAATGGCCTACCGACGTCAGCGAGAAGCGTTTGCCCGCGCTTGGGTTCTGTGCCGAGGGGGTATCCCATGCAAGCGTGCGCGTGGTATCGCGCAGCCGCTTTGAACGGGTCCAGAAGCGCCGCACGGTACCGTTATGAAACACCCGCGAATCGCCCTTGTATGACTCCCACAGTGACTTCACGAGCGTCCACACTGCATCCACGGTGCCAAACAACCCCGCATGCCCTGCGACTCCCCCCATCGCCCAAGCGTTCGGGTCGTGCACTTCACCTTGCAACAGCTTCTTGCGCCACTTGCAGTCCTCGGTGGCAGCGAAGGTGCGCCGGAGCAACCGCTGACGGCCGCGGTCGTCGTCCAAACGCACAAAGAACAGGTCGTCGTGTAGCCCCAGCGGCCGATAGACCTCGCGCGCCAAGTACACGTCCAAGGGCTTGCCAACGATGTTCTCAATGATGAGCCCCAAGAGGATAAAACCCACATCCGAGTAAACCACCTTGGTACCGGGCTCCGATTCCAACCGCAGGTCGGCGAGCGCTGCTCGCACAAAGGTCATCGCCTTGCTCGTACCCAGCGTGCGTTCGCTGGCGATGAGCTTGGCCTCGGCCCGTTCCAAATCCTGGCCATAATTGCGCACCGCGGGCAGCCCCGAGGTGTGCTCTAGAAGCATATCGATTGTAACTTTCTCGAATTTCGCGTCTTTGAGCTCAGGGATGGTCTTGGTGATGCTGGCGTTTAGATCCAGGCGATTCTGACTTGCGAGCAGCAACGCAGCCAACCCTGTGCCCAGAGGCTTCGTAAGCGACGCCAGATCGAACAGCGCGTCAAATCCGAGCTTACGCACCGGAGGTGGCGTCGACGGACACCCATAGATACCGCGGTGAAATATCTTGCCCCCCACTGACGCAATACAGGCGGCTCCCGAGAAGGTCTTGTCGGCAACGCCGGTTTGAATGCACCGGTCGATATCGGGAATCGTCACCTCTGGAGGGCCTTCCGGCACCGGCGGAGGACCCGGCTTCTTACCCGGGCTGGACTTGGAGGCAGGGTTCGGCGGCATCGCCACGGCAACATCCTCACTTACTCAGCGTGCGCTGGTCTCAAGCTCCACCCGCAACTCAGCGCGTGTGGTATCTAGACAGTAGGGCCGCCCCAACATGATCGCGCGCGAACTAGATGCGTGACCAAGGGGCAAACCCGCAAGAATCGGCACGCCAAGCGGCGCCAGCGTTTCTACGATCGCCGACAGGGCAGTCACTCCAGGGAGAGCCCGCTGCGGCGGCTCCTCGCACTCTGTCAACTGGCCCAACACCACCCCCACGGCACCGGCAAAAAAACCTGCTTGCACAAGCTGGGTGACTGAACGGTCGAGTCGATACGGACGCTCGCCGACATCTTCGAGGAACACGATCGCCCCGCGATTCGCGGGCAATGTCCCCGTACCGGCCATCGCAGCTAAAACCGTCAAGTTGCCGCCCACCACAGGGCCCACCACGCGCGGACCAACGCGCTGCACCTCCCCGGAAAAACTCTGAGCGTGCGCCCCCCGCACCAAACCAAACAGCTCCGTCCGCGCCGCGTCACTCCAAGCAGGCAGCGTCGTGACATTGGCTCCGTGAACTGACGCCACCCCTGCACGAAACCAGAGCGCATGCACCGCGCTTGCATCGGAGAAGCCTACCCACCACTTGTTAGCGAGGCGCACCTCGGCCTCCGACAACTGCGGCAGCAAACGGGTGGCTCCATAGCCGCCGCGCGCCGCCCAAATGGCCTTGGCATCCGGATCGGCAAGGGCTGTGCGCAACTCACGCAGGCGCCGAGCATCGCTGCCGGCGAAATAGCGGTCACAAGCAAAAAGGTCCGGGTCGAAACGCGGCACGAAGCCTTGGGATTCGAGCAACGCCACGCCGGCCGCAAACACTGTGCGGTCGAACACCCCCGATGGCGCGACGATACGAATAATATCCCCTTGCAAGAGGGGTGGCGGTAGCTGAACCATGGCGCGGACCTTAGCGCGATCTACGACATCACTCTAGGGTGAAGCTTGTGGTCGCAGACAACCCAGTATTGCAGCCCGTTGGGCGGGTCGTCAGGATCACGGCGACTTCGCCGATGGGTGCGCCCAAGCCATAGGGGTTCATGAGGGTACCGCCGTAGACGTTTGCCGCCGGACTCCCAACCTCCTCCAGCGGTAGCTCCACTTCGATGTTGTCGGCTGCGCCATTCGTGAGCGTAGCCAAAACCGGGCCAGACGCAGCCCGATCCAACTCCCAACGGAGTACCACGGGTATGGCGCTGGCTCGCATAACAACAGCAGGTGTCACGGTGACGCTCATGGTAGTCGCATCCCAGCAGGGGCGATCTGAACTGTTCTTGGAGCTCGAGTTGTCCGTACCACAGGCAGCAAGCCCGAACAGCAACAGCCACGCATAATGTCTCATGGCACCTCCATCGGCACGATAACTTGGGTCGAAAGCCGAGTGCCCAAAAGCACCACGCTTGTCGTGAGCGTGAGTGGTTGGGCAGGTACCCCGGGTCCGAACGGCAAAGGCAGCACTGTGGTGTAACGCTCGTCCACAGCAACGTCTGGAGCCAACCCTGAATCGAAGGCGACAGCCCTGACGCGCATGGCAGGCTGCGTAGCCGCAAGCAAGACATCCACCTGTG
>JAKLEG010000507.1 GCA_022703175.1 Myxococcota bacterium
GGGCGTTCATGTTTTCAATCTTCGCCAGTGGTTACGCCGTCGCGTACTTCGTACGTCGGTTGTGGACCTAGCGGCCAAAGGAGACACACCATGGCACCTTTTGATTGGTCGACGTCCAGCGGCAGTGTCGGTTATGGGCTGTTATTCGGCGGTTTGGGAATAGGCTTCGGCGCAGCGTTGGAAATGTCGGGCTTCGGCGACACTCGCAAACTAGCGGCACAGTTCTATCTCAAAGAGATGACCGTGCTAAAGGTGATGTTCACGGCCATCATCGTCGCCGCAGTGTTGATTCATGGCGCCTCGGCTTTCGGCCTGTTGGACCTACAACGAGTCTTTGTGAATCCGACCTACCTTTGGCCGGGCATTGTCGGCGGCCTGATTATGGGCGTGGGGTTTGTTGTGGGTGGTTTCTGCCCGGGCACGTCGCTGGTGGCGGCCTCGACGCTAAAGATCGACGGCATGATGTTCGTGGCTGGGGCGCTCACCGGCGTGTATCTCTTCGGCGAAACCCTCCCGGGGTTCAACGAGTTCTGGCTGTCGTCGGCGATGGGACGCTTCACACTCCCTGAATGGTTGGACCTGTCGACTGGGGTGACGTTGCTGTTGGTCATAGGCATGGCGCTCGCGATGTTCTTCGGCGCGGAGCTCTGTGAGCGCTACTTCGGAGCTAAACTGTCCTGGGCGCAAATCTCTTTGCGCCCCCAACACCTAGGCAAAGTGGCCGGTGCCGCGGCGCTCGTAGCCGCAACGCTGGTGATCCTGGTGCGCGGGCAACCCACCTTGGACGACCGTTGGGCCTTCATCGCCCCCACTGCCCAGAAACTTGTCGACGAGCGGGCCGTGTTTGTGAGTCCCGCCGAGGTCGTCTCCCTGCGTAAGGACCCCAACGTGACGGTGAACCTGGTCGACCTGCGCGACGAAACCTCGTTCAACCTCTTCCACGTGGCTGGCGCGGTTCGCATCCCGCCCACACAGTTAGGCACGCCGGCGCGGCTTCGACCGTTGCTTGAACAGGGCCCGAACGCGGTCGCATTCCTGATGAGCAACAGCGAAATGTTGGCACTCGACGCCTGGCGGCAGCTCAAGGGTGCTGGAGTCGTGAACGTGTATGTCGTGGAAGGCGGCATCAACGGTTGGTTGGCGGCCTACCCTGCACCGCGCTGTGTCGCAGCGCCACGTAAGCCCGACGCTCAAGAGCACGATCCGGCGGCGTTCCAGTTTGCCTTCGCCACCGGGAGTGCGCTGCCATCGGCCGCTCCAGAGCTCAGCGCCTCACGGAGCTTCCGCCTTCCCTGCGACACTGAGGAGCACACAGCAGGAACACCTTCGATCTGGCCTGAGGTTCAGTTCACCAAGAAGGTACAAATGCAGGCCAAAAAGGTGATCAAGGGCGGCTGCGGCTGAGCAGCACGATGGCGTAAAGCCTAGGCGCGCCCGACGGCTGCACGCCACCGCTCCACGTGCTCCTTGACCTGGGTGCCGGACATGTTCGGCTTGAAGGTCGCTGACAACTGCCACGCTTTTGCGACGGCCTGCGTGTCGGAGTAGATGCCGACCCCGAGCGCCGCCAAGAATGCTGCTCCCAGCGCCGTGGTGTCCAAGACGGCGGGTCGATGAATCTCCAGCCCCAGGATGTCGGCCTGAAACTGCATCAGCAAATCGTTGGCGGCCGCACCACCATCCACCCGCAACACTTTCAGATCGCTGCCCGTGTCTTCGCGCATAGCATCCAAGAGATCATGGATCTGCAACGCGATGCCTTCGAGCGCTGCCCGGGCAATGTGAGCGCGTGTCGTACCCCGGGTCAACCCCGCCAGCAACCCACGCGCCTCTGGACGCCAGTGTGGCGCACCGAGCCCGGTCAGGGCAGGGACCAGCACAACGCCACCGGTGTCGGGGACCTCGCGGGCCAACTGCTCTATTTCAGCGCTGTCCTTGATGAACCCCAGGCCATCGCGGAGCCACTGCACCACAGCCCCCGCAACGAACGTACTGCCTTCGATGGCGTAAGTGGTGGTTGTGCCCAGGCGCCAAGCAATGGTGGTGACTAGACCGCGCTGACTCTGCACCGGCTTTGAGCCGATGTTCACCAAGGCAAAGGCGCCGGTGCCATAAGTACATTTTGCCATACCCGGTTCGAAACATGCCTGCCCAAACAGCGCGGCCTGCTGATCTCCCGCCAAACCCGCGATAGGGATACCATCGGGCAACCCGGGGACCCCTTGGGTTGTACCCACGATCTCGCCGGAGCCACGAACCTGCGGCAGCAACTGCAATGGCACCTGGCCGATGATGTCGCACAGCTCGTCATCCCAACGGTTGCGGCGAATGTCGTATAGGAGTGTGCGCGAAGCGTTGGTGGCGTCTGTGATATGGCTTTTACCAGCGGTGAGTTTGTACACCAACCAGGTGTCTATGGTGCCAAACAAGACCTCCCCCCGCAGCGCGCGTTGTCGTAGCTCCGGTTGTTGCTCCAACAACCACGCCACTTTGGTTCCCGAGAAATAGGGATCAACGACGAGCCCCGTCCGGCTGCGGATCAATTCCTCGTGTCCTTCGGCGATGAGCGCGCGACAACGCGGGGCGGTACGGCGGTCTTGCCAAACGATGGCCTTGTGAACGGGATTTCCTTGGCGGTCCCAAATACCGCTGGTCTCCCGCTGATTCGTGATGCCAATGGCTGCCAGCTCGCGTCCCTCGACGTGGGCGGCGGCCAAAGCCTGTGCGAGGGCCGTAGTCGTCGAAGTCCAAATCTCTTTCAGATCGTGTTCGACCCAACCCGGCTGTGGAAAATGCTGCGGTACCTCAGCGTAGCCACGCCCGAGGACTCTGCACCCTTGCTTGCCGAGCTCCACCACCAGGCAGGTCGTTCCCGTGGTCCCTTGGTCGATGGCTAAAATTCGGTCGCTCATGCACCCTCCACGCCACTCACGGCGGACTCGCCCGCACGCGTCGGGCAAGATTAACGAAGCACGGGAATCCAGCAAAGAGCTGCGCAAACTATTTGCCTCCCCACACGGCAAACCCATAGCATGGCGTCATGGAGTACCCGAGATCCGATGAGCCGGTGTCCGCTCACTGGGTCGTGTTGTTGTTGAGCCGGGACGCTGAGTTTGGCGAGGAACTAGCTATTGAGCTGGCGAGCCGCGAACCCGGTGTCGAGCTCCACACAACTCGCAGCACCACGGTGTTTCTGGACCACCTTCGACATGTTCGCCCAGACGCCGTGGTGGTGGATACCGCGCAGCTGGTTGATGCCCAACGGCTGGCCCTGTGCGAGGGTTGGCGGCGCATAAATATTCCGACCGTGCTGATCTCCAGTGATGCGACAGGCGCGCACTGTTGGCTCGGGCCCGATGCCGGTGCGGTGGAGGTGATTGCGCGACAGCGAGGCTTCGTTGCCAAAGTGCATCATTCGGTGCTGGACGGCATTTCGCTGGCCCGTGAAGATAACCGGGTTCAGGAAACCGAACACCATTACCGTGACATTTTGGACTCCTCGACCGACGGCATTTTTGTCACCGTGCAAGGCAAACTCACCTACGCCAACACCGCGTTCGCACACGCGTGTGGGCATTCGAGCCGTGGGCTAGTGGGCAAAGAGTTCACGAGTCTTATCGCGCCTCATGAGCGGAGCATTATCGAAGAGGATCTTGCTCGAATGGCAGTCGGCAACTCTGCGCGTCTGTTATTAGAGTTCGATCTAGCCGACGGCAATAATGCCGCTCGGCACTTCGAAGTGGCCTGCAAGAGTTCGGTGGTGAACGGCCAACGAGCCATCGTTGGTGTGGCCCGTGACGTCACCGAGCTGACCGCATTGCAAATCGAGATCCAACGCGCCCGCGAACGCACCACCGACCACGATCGACTACGCGCCTTGGGCGAGGTGGCCGCTGGTGTCGCGCATGACTTCAACAATGCGCTGGAGACCATCCTTGGCCGCGTGGCTATCGCCAAAGACAAGGCGCTGCGCCATGAGCGTCATGACGCCGACCTCGCTGTGATCGAGGAAGCGGCTCAGGATGCCGCCTACACCGTCAAACGAATTCAAAGCTCAACTCGCCCCGATTGCAGCGATTGGCAGGACCTGAACTTAACCGACATGCTACGTGAAGCCATCGAGCTCATTCGCACACGCGTGCCCTCCCATGTGGAATTGGCGCTGGAGCTCCTGCCGGTACCGCTTGCGCGCGGGAGCTCTGCAGAGCTGCGCGAGGTGATGCAAAATCTCTTGGCCAACGCGATCGATGCCATCTCAACGGCCGGCACCATTCATGTGCGCTGCTATGCCATGCACGGGCAACCGGTGATCGAGGTCGAGGATGATGGCTGCGGGATGAGCAATGAAGTGCAGCGCCGAATCTTCGAACCGTTTTTCACCACCAAGGGTGAAGGTGGCAATGGCATAGGCTTGTCCGTCAGCCGCGGCATCCTCCGACGCCACGACGTCGAGATCCAACTGAAGAGCGCCCCGGGTGAAGGTACTTTGTTCCGCCTGATCTTCCCCGCCCCAACACTACCGACCCAAATCATAGGCCATCTGGTGCC
>JAKLEG010000508.1 GCA_022703175.1 Myxococcota bacterium
GTGCGGCCAGTCCCTGAGGCCGAACGGCCCTTCGAGCGCCTGTTCGACGGGGTCAGGTGGGGGGTGCCCCCATGACCGCCAAACCCGTTCACAAGCCCGACCAGGAAGCGGCTCGGCTGGCATTCCTGGCGCGGTGGCGGGCCTCATACGAAGGCGTGGCGAAGGCGTACCTGCCCGACACCATGCCGGCGCTTGAGGCCCACAAGCCGCAGTTGTTGAAGGCCACCAAGGCAGCCCAAGCGGCAATGGATGCGGCCTATGTGGCTGGCGACTTCACCACGGCAGACCTGCAACGGCTGTTGTGGGTGCGCTGTTGGGACATGGCCCGCTCGTGTGCGGAGGGGCGCCATGCAAAGCACGCTGCTTGAGGCTGCCCGCGCCTATGTGGGCGCTGGCCTGTCGGTCATCCCCATCCGGGCCGACGGCTCGAAGGGGCCAGCCTGTAGCGCCTGGAAGCCCTACCAAGAGCGAAGGCCCACGGCGGAGGAACTGCCCGAGCTGTTCGCTGGTGACGTAGGGATCGGAATTCTCGGCGGTGCGGTGAGTGGCAACGTTGAGATCTTGGACTTCGACAAGGCCGGGGTCTTCGAGGAATGGCGCGAGCTGGTCGAGGTCGTCAATCCCGGACTTGGCGCGGTGGTCGACGCCTTGCCGCGCGTGTCGACGCCAAGCGATGGCACCCACCTGTATCTGCGGTGCGCATCAATTGAAGGCAACCTGAAGCTCGCACGAGCCCGGGAGCCGTTCGTTGATTGCACTGGCAAGAGCAAGTTGGAGCTTATCGAAACCCGTGGCACTGGCGGCTATGTGGTCGCGCCACCGTCGCCAGCGAGCTGCCACAAGGCAAACAAGCCCTATCGGTGGGTGGGCGGCGCCAAGCTCACCCAGATCCCGGAGATCACGCCAGCGCAACGCGAGGCGTTTCTCAAAGCGGCACGGTATTTCAACGAACAGGAGGAGGAACAACCGAAGCCGGAGAAGCCAGCGCAAGCCGAGGTCAAGCGCGATGGGCTCACCCCTGGCGATGACTACAACCGGCGCGCGTCATGGGTCGACATCCTGACGGGTGCCGGCGCAACCGTGGCCTCTGAGCGCGGTGACGTGATTCATTGGCGACGGCCTGGCAAGACCGATCGCGGCATGAGTGCCACCACAGGGAAGTGCACAGGCAAGAGCGGCAACGATCTGCTTTACGTGTTTTCGTCTAACTGGCCCCCCTTCGAGGCGGAGCGCACCTACAGCAAGTTCGCGGCATTCGCGTGGCTGCACCACGGTGGCGACTTCAGCGAGGCGGCTCGCGACCTCGGGCGCCAAGGGTACGGTGAGCCACCACGAGCCAAGAGCAACGCACCCAAGGCGGAGGGCAACGAACCGCCACCGCCGACAGACTGCGATTGCCCACCGTGGGAGCATGCCGAGAACGACAACGCTGCGGGCGAGGAACAAGCGGCGGAGGTGACGACGGTCTCACCTGACGCAATGGCCGCCGTTGCCGGAACCCTGGACCGTCATTGGCATTGGCTCGCCGATGGTGGCCAGGGCTGGCTAGACCACGAGCCCGCAGAGCGTCGCTACCTGTTACGCACCAAGCTGCAAGGCACGGCACGAATCAGCGAGCCGGTGGGCTTCCTGCCCCTTGGGCGCGTCGGGCTTGGCGTTGGAAGCGGCGCCGCGGGCAAGAGCTGGGCACTAGCTCAACTCGGCCTGAGCGTGGCGACTGGTTGCGATTGGCTTGGAACCTACGAGGTAGAGACTCCCGGCAAGGTGCTTCTGGTGTTCGGCGAGGAAGAGACTGCCGAGGTGCAACGCCGGCTGTTCTACGCTTCCCGGCTGGCCAACCTCGGGAGCGAGCAACGCCAGCGAGCGGCGGGCAACATCATGGCGCTGCCACTCTGCGGCGAATCGGTGTCGTTCATGTATGGCGACGCGGATCTAAGGCTTCGCTATCGAGACAAGGACACACCGATCCCGGCAGACGCACGGCGCACGCCTTTCTATTGGGAGTTGCTCAAACGCATAGAGGCAAGCGGTGTCGAGTGGTCGTTGATTGTCATCGACCCCCTAAGCCGCTTCGCTGGCCCCGATGCTGAGACAGACAACGCCGCGGCAACGGCTTTTGTTGTGATGCTCGAACAGCTCACCAAGGTTCCGGGCAACCCCACGGTTCTTGCGGCTCACCACTCCAACAAGGGCGCACGCCAGCAAGGGGCAACCGACGCGACGGCGGCGCGCGGTTCGTCGGCATTGGTAGACGGCGCGCGTTGGGTGGCCAACCTCGAAGGCCTGCCCAGGGTCGAGGGTGCGAACGTGCCTGACATGGTGCGAATGCGGACGGTGAAGAGCAACTACGCCTATGTGCCAGAGCCGCTTGTGTTGTGCCGCGACGTCACCAACCGGGGAGCGCTGCGACCTGCGACGCGGGCGGAAATCGAAAGCTACGAGCGCGCCAAGAAGAACGCGGACGGGGGTGAAAGACCCGCGCCAAGGATCCCCAATTCGAGGGCGAACCCATAGCCATGGCGCGCAACGCAACCCAGGCCTGCCACGCCCACCGTGGGCCGAGCCTCTCGCTTGTGGCGGCGTACCGGCAAGCGGACCTGCTGCGGGAACTTATCGCGAGGCAGTCGTCACTTGGCAGAGACTTGGTGAACGCGGCGTGGTCTTGCGTCAGAGCCGGCCTGTTCGACGCGGTAACCTCGCCCCACGTGCTAGAGGGCATTGCCGAGAAAGAGATCCGGGATGCTGGCTTGGAGTCCAGCGCGATGGTGCCGCCTGAAGCGATCGCCGCGTTGGTTGATTCGCTTAGCAAGGCGGTCGTCGACCTTGTTTGCTTGGCCTGGATCCCACCCCCAATGGACGCGACACAACTCGACCTTGATGCTGCTGAGTTAATTGGTGACATTGGTCCCGCGGGAGCCGATGTAGCTAAACGGTTGAGGGAAAGCACTGCGACACAACTGAGTGACCTACCTGCGCCCCGGTGGATGCCCACCGACGACGGAGGTCCGGCGCCGATCCTTGGGACACTGGCGGCCGTTCTTTGGGCAGACGTGGTGCGTGACAGGCTGGCCCGCCTCAAGACGCCGGCCTTGCCGGAAGCATTCACCCACGCCGCGTTGCGGGGGTACTTCTCCCCAGGGGGCAGAGTATCCAGACAGGGAGCGGATCCAGTAGTGCTTGACCGGTGCGGCGCTCAAGTGGCGCTTGTGAACTCGGCGGTGGCATCGATCCCACCCATGCTATTGCGCGAGGGCCGACCGCTCGCGGTATCTTCGCTGACAGCGCAACGAGTGTTTCGCGACATTCCCCACCGTGCACACTCACAGGCGTTGTTTGATGGCGTCGACCTCGACCGCTGGACTCCCAACATAGTCATCGTTGGTGGGCTCACCGCCTACGCAAGAGCCTTGGGAATGGATGCCGGCGCTACGAACGAGCTTCGGGCCGTATTGGATCTGTTTCAGTCCCTCAACGCCGTTGGAGCTGATGGCCACCGCCACCATGGACTGCTGACGTGGCGAGAGGAACCGGCGGCCCAGGGACGGAAGGCGCGGATCATAATCACGCCAGCGTCAGGGTTGCTCCGAGGGACCCGAGGAAAGCTGATCCCGGTTCCGCATCGCTTGCCTCGGTTCTCTGGCAGCAAGAACGAATGGGCCGCACAAGCGTCGCTGCAACTCCTGGTTCTGCTTGAGATGCGGAGCGCAGCAATTGAACTCGTCGAAAGCGGCGGCGCCACGATCCCTCCCGACCGGTGGCGGAAGCTCGCTGAACAGGCAGGAGTGAGTCTGCCGAGGCTTGTGGAGCTCCTGCGTTCAACCTGGGTCGATGACAGCGTTGACGGGTTGGCCTTCTTGCGCAAGTTGAACGGGGACCGGTGGACGCTGGGCACTGCCTATGAACGCGAGCTTGCTGTTCTTGTTGAAGGTGGCCGGTACGACCGAGGGGGCAGAATCTCCGGGCGACGAAGCGCCGCGAAGCGGGCCGCAAAGGCCAATCGGCTCGGAGACTGCGCCAAAACCTCAATGAATCCGGTTGGTCCGGTTAACTCACGCATACGATCCGGCTAACCCCCCCCCACGGTCCGGCTAACCCCGGCAGGTGAACTTAATGAAAACAAGAAGTTACGCGGACGACAGGGCAACGGATAGGAACGGTAGTGTATATCCGCCGCCGCGCTCCGGCCGCTGGCCTCGCTTGCGGCGCCCAGGTGCTGGCGGCGGCAGTCCATGAACTCTAGCCTGAGAACAGGTGAGGAACAGGCACAAAGATAGGAGTGACTCAATGGCAGGCGCAACAAAACGAGGGCAATGGCCCAAAGGTGTGTCGGGCAATGCAGGCGGTCGCCCCAAGGCTCTGGTGGAGATGCAGACGCTCGCGCGAGAGAACACCGTTGAGGCGCTCAAAAGGCTGGTCGAGGTCATGCGCAGCGACAACGACGCCCTCGCCGTTCGTGCTGCCGAAGCCATCCTTGACCGTGGCTGGGGCAAACCTCAGACCGTCGTTGACCTTGAAACCAATGGCCAG
>JAKLEG010000509.1 GCA_022703175.1 Myxococcota bacterium
GCGGTACACTGAAATGCTGCCAAATCCCGGGCAAATCCATGAACTTGAGGTCCACCATCACGGTGCCGTTCTTTGCGGCAAAATCGAGCACTTCCTTGGGATTCATCATGGCTCCTGATGCGCTTCTGAACACAGTTCGTCGGCACGCCAGCGCCGCTTACTTGATCCGCTAAATCAAGGCAAGGCGCCAAACACCCGAGCTAGGTTGCGGACACACCCATAGCTCCGCCCCCCCTCCCCCCAAGTGACCTGGCAACAATGTTGCAAGACCTCCGTACGGCTCACCCAGGAGGATTTCAATGCCAAGCACCGATCGGCGTCGTGCGATTCTCGCGTTTTTACAACTTGTTCAACAATATTGCGCATCTCCAACCCCCGATGGTTACCAGGCGGTGTTGGCCGCGGCGCAGGAGCTGGCGCTGCGCCACCCCGTACGCGACAACAACGTGTCGCAAATTGGAACAACAGCCGAGTATCTGTCGCAAAATGAGACAGCCGCCGGTCACGTCGCGTATCCCCGCGACGGCTAGGAACGTTTGCAGCAAGAACGGCGCCGATACCGGGTCTGCTCTTTACAGGGCCCCACAGCCACCGCTACCTTGCCCAGCGGAAGACACGCCGCCTCTCGGTGCGAGGCGAGGATGGGGTTTTGATGAGCCACGAGCTCTTGGTCGATGCCCTGGCGCGCGGTCGCCTAGCCCTCGCAGAGTTGGCTGCCATTCCCCCGGTCGAGTTAGCCGCGTTGTTCGAAACGGGCGCCCAGCTGTTGGAAGTCGGCCGCGAACACGATGCCGCTGAGCTCTTGGGTTGTTTGGTGGCACTGTTTCCGTTTTCGGCTCGCTTCTGGCGCGGCTACGGGGTGGCGCTGCATCGTCTGGGTGAACTAAACCGAGCCTTGGGTGCCTACGAAGCCTCCCGGTTGTTGGAGCCAAACCATGGCGACACCGAGTGCTTCCGCGCCGAGTTGCTCATCTACCAAGGCCGCACCCGCGAGGCTGCCATCGCCTTGGCGATGCTAACGAATCACCCAGCCCCGCATGTGGCCACGCGGGCCCGGGCTCTCCTGGGCGAACTGCCAAATCTGCCGCAACAGGCTACCGCCCCCACCCCCGCGCCACTGCCGCTTACGACCACGCACACCTTCACGCTCACAAGCGGTGAACCGCTGCCGCTGGCACGCACTCGCAGCGCTGAGGCCAGCACGCCCCCGACGGCCCGCGAAAACACAGCTGTGGCCCGCGCCTTTGCCTGGGTTCGCGAGGAACCGACGGCCCCCTCCCCGTGGCCCGACGAACCCAGCGTCACCGCTACGGCCGTGGTACGACGGCGCCTCCCAATCGCTGCCGATCCTGCACCGTTCGGGGCCCAAACCATCACCGAAACGGCGCTCTTACCTGGACGCAGCCACCCATCGCCGGAGGCCCGGTCGGAGATCACTGAAACCGCCATCCGCCTGCGCCAGTTGGGCGTCCCACTCACGGCAACCGCCGAGCCGACGGCGAAGGTGAACCGATGAGCCCCGCCGCCTCTGAATGGCAGCAACGCTACGTGGTCTTACCGTGGGCCCCAGCACTACCCGGTGCCCGTAGCGACGACGTGGCCACGCCCATGCCTGCGCTCGTCGCCTCTGGTGTCAGCAAAGGCGGCCAGCGTCCACACTCGTCCCCCGAGTCCACGCCACCCGCCCAGGATGCCCTCGTCGCACGCCTCACGACGCCACCTTTGGCCGGAGCGACGCTGCCGTTTAGACCCTCCCCCTCGATCCCGGTCACCGATCGCACGCCATTGGCACTGCCGGCCCTGGTAAGTGGCGCGGTGGCGTTGGATGTGTTGACCACCGGCCTGAAGCACCTCACGTCCGGGCCGCAGATCCTTGCCGACCTGAACGAGCTGCTGCTGACGGTGGGAGCACTGGGAGGAATCGACGCCACCGCACAGGAACGACTCGTGGCGCACGCTCATGGCCCGGCAGGCCAGATGCGCGGGCGCCTCGCGATGACTCTGGCAGCGCGCCTGACTCAGCCGGCGACCGAGCTACCGCCGACTGAAGCCACCGCCGTACGCGCTTTTGCGCCCAGTACGCCCGACAGCGTGAGCAAAGCGCTGGATGTCATCGCGGCTGGGACTGCCATCGCCATACGCGAGGCACGCTTGCGCCTTGAGGCCTCCCGCCAAGCCACCGCCTACACGTTGGTCTAGGCGGCCGGTACTGCCGCCCAGATCAACGCTAAAACCGATGATAAATTAGCTACTTATCGAGGCCCAAGGTCGCCAGATGGGTCGCCAAGGCGGCCTCCGGATCGCGGGTAAGGCCAGCCTCAAGGCGGCTGTGCAACGCCTTACGAGCGGCTGGCGTCAGTTTGGCCAAGACCGGGTCGTACTTGTTCTGGGCGTCGCGTCCAGCCCCCATTGCCATGGCCCACTCGTCTGCGAACGGCCCCCACACACTGGCGGTGGCGTTCACGATCAGCGCCGATGCCATCACGGGGTCCTTGTCTGCGAAGCTCTTGACCAGGTTGGCAGCCTCGGTGGCCGAACCAGCCCTGGTAAGCCAGCTCCACGCATGCAGACTGGTGAACCGCTCGCCCACGCCAGTCGCGAAGGCGGCCAACGCCGCATCACCCTGCTTCAGTTTCAATAGCTCGGTTGTCACTCGCTGCCCGCCCGCCGAGCTGCGACCTTGCGGATCTAGAAGCGTGTCTAGGACCCAACCAAGATCTTCAGTGATGAGCTTGCGGAATTCCTTCTTCTCAAGCGTCGCCGCGACGAACTTGGCCTTGGTGTTGGGGCCTGCGACGTTATCGAGGCCGTCAATTGCTTGCCACGGCAAATCCCGCAACTCCACCTTCGCCGCCACCAATGCATTGCCCAGGTCGAAGCGCCGCCCATCCGACAGCTTGGCAATGATGCCGCGCACAAGCACATCGTTCATCACGCTGTCCTTGTGCAACGGTGCGGCGTGAACCACGAACTCGGTTACCTTCTTAAGATCTTGGCCGAGATAGTTCTCGACGATGCGCCGCAGCTCCGTTTGATAGGCCGTCTTGGCGGCGGGGTCCTTAGCGCTCAGATCGGCCAGGGTCGCAAGCCCGGTCATGAGCGCCGTCGCGTTAAGTTTGTCGATCTTGCCGCTCGCAATGATCTTGTCCAACGCGGCGACCACCTCAGAGGTCCGAGCCTTTGAGCGCTCGGCGCCCGTGGTCGCTTGATTGGCCTCTAGGCGCTGCCGACCTGCGCCCGCTTGGCCTGGCCGTTTGGCGGGAGTCGAACCGTCAACTTTGGCGGCTTGAGCGTCCCCGTCACCCTTGCTGGCTTTGGTCGCCTTGGCGACAGCCTCTGATTGGGCGGGTATCTGGGCATCAGGAATCTCTGCTGCCACAGCCGACTCGCGCGCCGCCAACGCTGGTGCGGCCGCTTTCGGTAGCGTGGGCCGAGGCGCTTGGGCTGCCACTGGGGCCACACCCGGCTGCGCTGCTTGAGCCGGCTCTTGGGCCTTCGCAGCGGCCTGCTGGCGCAAATCCTCCAGCACCGCGAGGGCTTCGCGAGCACTCGTGGGCGTCTGCGCGCGCGGCTTAAGACCGGTCTTCTTGGCGTCGTCATACAACTGCTGCCACTGCGCCTCGGACGGCAATCTGCCGGTCTGCGTAAGAAGATCCTGTTGGCCCGCAGCGCGCACGGCCAACAACGTGCTCAGAACCGGCACCGAAGCGTTGGCTGCCAGGGCGTCGGTCCAGGCCAATGTTGCGGCCGCCGTGACCTGCGCGGTCACTGGCTGCGTTACCGTGCGGACGGTTGTGCCGGTGTTGGTGGAACTCGTGAGATTTGGGTTCAACCGCGTGGTGCCCGGATCGCCGACCACGGGCGTAACCACATCAACCGCCGGTGGTGTGCGTGTGCCATCCGGTAAATTCACCACCGGCATGGGCGTACGAACGCTGCCTGGGTTCGTACCGGTGACAGTGTTCGTACTGTTCGTAGGCGTCGTGACTCCCGGAGTCCGCACGCCCGGCGTACTGCCAGTGGCTGGGGTGGCCGGTGCCGTGACCACGGGTGATACCGGATCGGGAGTGGGGATAGGCGTTTGCCCAACCGTGCCATTGCCCGATGTTCCAGGGCCGCCAGGAAGGGGTGTGGTGGTGCCGGTATTGGGCGCACCGGTGCCGGTGCCGCCCGGACCGCCTGGTTGCGTGATGGGGCCGCGCGTACCTTCGCCGCCACCACCAGGTTGCTGTGACGGCGGGTGGGTAGGGTCATCGCCGCCCGGATCGACGCTGCCATTGTCATCAGTCGAATGCTTCGTAAGCTTGGCGTGCGCCCGACGGATCCCTTCAAACGCGGCCGTGGCCACGGCGCCGGTGGCAAAGCCCTTCACAGCATCGCCCATGGCTTCGTTCAAGAGCGCTTGCGTTCCGTTGGCCAAACCATGATTCCAGTTGCTAGCCTCGGTGCCGCGGGTAACAAGCCCCATCCCAATCGCTTGCTGAGCTCCAACCACGCCCCCCTGCAAGGATTTGAGCCAAAT
>JAKLEG010000051.1 GCA_022703175.1 Myxococcota bacterium
GACCAGCGCAAGACGCTCATCGAACAGTTCAAGAGCCGCGAGGTGCCGGCCAACGAAAAGATTTTGGAGGAGGGGCAAAAGGGGGACGGCCTGTACATGCTGCTCTCCGGCCGTGTCGAGGTCGCGCAGAAAACCGACGGCAAAAAACAGGTGTTGGCGCATTTGAAAGAAGGGGACGTCTTCGGCGAAATGTCGTTGCTCACCAACCAGCCGGTAAGCGCCAGCACCAAGACCTTGCGCAAGTCGATTGTGCTGAAGCTCCCCCGCAAAACCTTCGCCGAAATCGTCTCTACGCACCCGCAACTGCTCGCGCACATTAGCGAGCTGTCTGACGAGCGACTGAAAACCACCGAGGCCATCTTGTCTGGCAAGCTGAAGTTCAGCGAGCAAGACGGCCTGGTGCTGATGTAACGTGGCCGCCGTAAGCTTTACCGCCGAGTGGCTGCTAGCAGTTTTGGAACGACGCGGACTCATCCCAAACGACAGCCGCCGGGATTTGGAAATTAAGCTGCGCGAGCAACGGGTGCGCGTGGCTGCGGTGCATGCTCGCGAGCAGGGCGACACGGGCGCCAATGCCACGAGCCGTTACACGGTAAGCCCGGTGGAGCTTTTGGCCTCGTTTGCTCTCACCGGCCCGACAGGGGAGCTGAACGACGACACGCTGACGATGGTGGTGGCCGACGAATCGGGGTTGCCGTACCACAAGCTCGATCCACTCACCCTCGACATGCAGCTCATTGTCAGCACGCTGTCCCGACCCTTTGCCCTCCGGCACGTGGTCTTGCCGATTGCTGCCACGGCCACCGAACTGACGGTGGCGGTGGAGAACCCGTTCGACGCCGAGGTGGTAGAGAACCTTACCCGCATCGTGAAGAAGAGCATCGTGCGCGTGGTCAGCTCCAAGCGCGATATCGTCAAGGCGATCACCGAGATCTACGGCTTCAGGAAGAGCGTGGAGTCGGCCGCCAAAGAGAGCCGCTCCGACCCGATTGCCGACTTTGAGCAGCTGGTGCGCTTGCGTACGGTGGGGGAGATTGAGGCGACCGATCAACACGTTGTGAACGCGGTGGACTTTTTGCTCCGCTATGCGTTCGACCAGCGAGCCTCCGATATCCACATCGAACCGAAGAAGTCCGATGCCCAGGTGCGTTTGCGCATCGACGGGGTGTTGCACGCCACCCACAAGATCCCCAAACAAGTGGTGCCGGCCATCGTCTCGCGCATCAAAACCATGTCGCGCATGGACATCGCCGAGAAACGCCGGCCGCAGGATGGACGCATCAAAACCGTGATGGCCGAGCGCGAGGTGGAGCTGCGCGTATCGACCTTACCGGTGGCGTTCGGCGAAAAGGTGGTCATCCGTATCTTCGACCCGGAAGTGCTCTTGCAGGACTTGCCGGCCTTGGGTTTTGATCCCGACGATCTGGCGATGTTTCAACGCTGGATTGCCCGTCCGCACGGATTGTTGCTCATCACCGGGCCCACCGGCTCCGGCAAGACGACCACGTTGTACGCCGCGCTCAAGGCGCTCTCCGACGACACGGTGAACGTCACCACCGTCGAAGACCCCATCGAAATGGTGACCGATCGGTTCAACCAAACGGCCGCACAAGCGAAGATCGGCTTCGACTTCGCGGATGCGATGCGCTCCATCTTGCGCCAGGACCCCGACATCATCATGGTCGGCGAAATTCGCGACAAGGCCACCGCCGACATGGCAATCCAGGCGGCGCTCACCGGCCACTTGGTGATGTCCACACTACATACCAACGATAGCGTCGGTGCAGTGACACGCTTGCTTGACCTCGGAGTGCCAAAGTTTCTGCTGTCGACAACGCTTGTGGGCGTGATGGCGCAGCGCTTGGTACGACGCATCTGCAAGGATTGCGCAGTCGAGGCCCAACTGTCGGCCGATCAACTGATGGCTCTTGGCATTCCCATCGAGGAACAGGCCCGATTTTCCGGCACCCGCGCCGGCATGGGTTGCACCACCTGTCGCGGGACGGGCTACTTTGGCCGCGTTGGCATCTTCGAGATGCTGGATATCACGCCCGGGTTTGGTGCGGCGCTCAACGACGGCGAAACCGAAGACCGCATGCGCACCCTGGCCTTCAAACAGGGGATGCGGGCGCTGCGCCCGTGTGCGCTGGATCGTTTGGCGCAAGGCGTCACAACGGCCGAAGAAGTAGTGCGAGTCACCGGCGCCGACCTCGGCTAGCGTTGTGACTTAGTGATCCGAAAAGGTCCCGGGTAGAGGACCTTTCGCACGCAGCTGACGACGATCGTCGATCCGGCATAACTATTCAGAATCATTAAATTTCCCCCCCCTGCCGTCGCGGCGACGCACCGTTGTATCCATTTGTAAGGTTTGCGGACACTTGAACAATACACGGAGAAAGCCTTCCGGTCGTTCCAAAGGTGGAGACAACCATGCCAGAGTGGCACGCTATCCCGCGCTTCTTGATACACCGCGCAATTCGTAACCGTGCGAAAATCCATGAGTTTCCTCTCAATCGCTTCGTCGTCCGGTTGGCCCACACGGTCGCCGACTACGAAAGCGCGTTCAAGCTGTTGCACGTAGCCTATGCCTACCAGGGGATCGAGAGCGTGCGCGACAGCAGCATGCGGGTAACACCTCAACACGTGCTGCCCGAGACCTTGGTGCTGCTCGCCTACGAAGGCGACAAGATCGTAGGCACGATGTCGCTGACACCCGATTCCCCAGCCGGCCTACCGCTCGATAAAGACTATCCGGCTGAACTCCAGCGGCTACGGGGTCGCTGCCGAAAGTTGGCCGAGTACGGCTCGCTCGCAGTCACCAAGCGCTATTGGCACACTGGCGCTACCACGATTTTGAACATGGCTGCGACTCGGATCGCGCTGCACGTCTTTGCGGCGAGCCACGTGGTCATCGGTATCCATCCGAAGGCCACGACGTTCTATCAGGCCATCTACGACTTCGAGCCGTTTGCCCCGCCTCGGCCCCACGCGGAACTGGCAGCCCCGGTGATCGGCATGCGGCAATGCTTGGCCACGCTCCCAGCCTACCTGGCGCGCCGATACCCTCGGCCAACCGCCTCAGGCTACACAGTGGCCGAACACTTTAACAACGAGCCGTTGTCGTGCATCGAGTTGCCGGCCAGGCTCGCCCCCGGCAATCTTAGTGATTGGCGTATGTCCCGTTCGGTCTTTCAGGAGCTGTTCTTTGCCAAGACCGATCGTCTAAAGACATTGGAGCCGCACATACGCCACTACCTGGAACAACGGCGCTCACGCGAGACCCTAACAACCCCTTCGCTCGGTGCCCAATGCCTTTATACATGGGTGGCGTAACCTCTTTTGCTTATTACATTTTTGCCCTTGCATTCTGCGCGAAGGTACGTAGAATGCGCCGCCGCTCGCCCAGGGATAGCCTTTGGGGCGAGTGAATCGGGTCCGGAAGGAGGTCGAACACATTGACCAAGGTCGTCGTTAAAGAGGGGGAGCCTTTTGAGAAGGCGCTCAAGCGCTTCAAGAAGAAGGTCGAGGCGGCTGGAATCCTGAAAGAGGTCCGGCGCCGCGAACACTATTTGAAGCCATCGATTCGCAAGAAAGAGAAGCAGCGCGCGGCTGACAAACGTCGGCGGCGCAGCATGAGCCGCACGCGTCGGTAAGCGTCGGCATTGTCTTGCGTAGGTTCGATGAACGGTCCCGTAGCCCAATGTGAGGGACATTTCCCGACGGACGCTGCTGTGCGCAGGTTACCGCACAGCATTTTTTTGTAGTTGCGTCATTCACGTCGGTGCGGCTCCTGAGCCGCAAGCATGCGATGTAGAGGAGAAAACGGAACATGGAGACTGGGAAGCGGGAAGAGCCCTATCGCGAGGGCGGTCAGACGTTCGCGGAAATGTTCGAGGAAAGCCAGGCGAAACAAGGCGCCGTCAAAGAAGGCGAAATCGTCAAGGGCAGAATCCTCGAAGTGGCCGATGGCATGGTGCTCGTGGATATCGGCTACAAGAGCGAAGCACGACTGCCGACCAATGAGTTTAGCATCATCGAGGGCAAGCCCCAGGTCAACGTAGGCGACGTGATCGACCTCTACGTCGAGAGCCGCGAAGACGACACCGGGATCATCACGGTCTCGAAGGAAAAAGCCGACAAACTGCGCGTGTGGGACGACATCTCGGCCGCGGCCGAGCGTGACGAGCTCATCGACGGCGTAGTGGTCGCACGCGTGAAGGGTGGCCTGTCGGTCGACATCGGCGTCAAGGCGTTTTTGCCTGGCAGCCAAGTCGATCTGCGCCCCATCCGCAACCTCGACAAACTGATTGGCCAACGCTTCAAGTTCAAGGTCATCAAGTTCAACAAGAAGCGCGGCAACATCGTGTTGTCCCGCCGTGTGTTGCTTGAGCAAGAGCGCGAAGCACAAAAATCCGAAACGCTGAAGAAGCTCGCCGAAGGCGAGATCATGATCGGCGTCGTCAAGAACCTCACCGACTACGGCGCCTTCGTCGACCTGGGCGGCATCGACGGTCTCTTGCACATCACCGATATGAGCTGGGGCCGCATCAACCATCCGTCCGAGATGTTCAACATCGGCGACGAGATCAAGGTGAAGGTCCTGAAGTTCGACAAAGACACCGAGCGTGTCTCGTTGGGCTACAAGCAGATCACCGAGGACCCGTGGACCGCTGCGGCCGACAAATATCCGGTCTCGAAGCAGGTGCGCGGCAAGGTCGTAAGCCTGACGGATTACGGCGCCTTTATCGAACTGGAGCCGGGCGTCGAAGGCCTGGTGCACGTTTCCGAGATGAGCTGGACCAAGCGGGTCAAGCACCCCTCGAAACTCGTGGCCGTGGGCGACGAAGTCAACGCAATGGTGCTCGACATCGATGTGCCGCAAAAGCGCATTTCGTTGGGCATGAAGCAGTGCGAGCCGAACCCGTGGACCCAACTCGCCGAGAAGTATCCGGTGGGTGCGGTTATCAAGGGGACGGTGCGCAACATCACCGACTTCGGCATCTTCGTGGGCGTGGAAGAGGGCATCGATGGCCTCGTACACGTCTCCGACTTGAGCTGGACGCACCGCGTGAAACACCCGTCCGAGCTGTACAACAAGGGTGACGAAGTTGAAGCCGTCGTGCTCAACATCGACGCCGATAACGAGCGCTTCTCGCTCGGTATCAAACAGCTCACCGACGATCCGTGGGAGACGCTGCCGCGGCGCTTCCCGCGCGGTGTGAAGGTCAAGGGCAAGGTGATGAAGGTCACCGAGTACGGCGTCTTCGTCGAAATCGAGCCGGGCATCGACGGCCTCTGCCACGTTTCCGAGCTGTCGGAAGAGCGCGTGGAGAAGCCGGCCGATGTGCACAAGGCGGGCGAAGATGTCGAGGTGATGGTGCTCGACGTCGATCCAGGCGAGCGTCGCATCTCCTTGTCGATCAAGGCCGCGCGCGAAGGTACTTCCGATTATCGGGCGTACATGAGCGATTCCGCAGGCCGCTCGCAATTTGGCGAAGTGTTTGGCGATAAACTGGCTGCCGCCGTCACCAAAGACGACCGGAAAAAAGGCTAGTTGTTCGCTCCTCTAACCAATGGTATTCGCGTCTAACCCTGAGGGCGGCCGCTAATTAGCGACAAACGTTCATGATTTTCGCATACGAAATAAGTGAACGACGCCCTGGGGTGGACGGAGGCTTTGGACCATGACGAAGAGCAGCTTGATCCAGGCTGTCGCGACCCATATGCCGCATCTTTCGGCTCGCGACGTCGAGATCGTGGTAAACACCATCTTCGACTCGATGACCGAAGCGCTGGGCCAGGGCGACCGTATCGAGATTCGCGGTTTTGGGAGCTTTTCCGTGCGCCATCGGCGCGCACGGTTGGGCCGGAATCCTAAAACGGGCGACTCGATTTCAGTGCCCCCGAAGCGCGTGCCGTTCTTTACGGTAGGGCACGAGCTTAGGGAGCGGGTCAACGATGGCCGGTTAAATTATCCCATCGTCAAGATTGCCGACGATGACGATGATGGCGACGACACCGCTGAGACCTGAGCATCACCTTGACCGAGCGGTTGTGGGCCCCCTGGCGAATGGAGTACATCAAAAGCGCCGCTGAGGTGCAGCCTCCGGGTTGTATCTTCTGTGGGCTGTTGACTTCCGGGGACGACCGCGACCGCTTGGTTTTGTTCAAGAATCTCCACGCTGCCGTGATCATGAACAAGTACCCGTACAACAACGGGCACGTCTTGGTCATGCCGCGGGCGCACGTGGGCCGCTTCGAAAACCTGAATCGGGAGGCGTTCTTGGCGCTCAACGACCTGTTGTTGCGCACCATCAACACCCTCGACCGGGTGCTCAAGCCGCACGCGATGAACGTGGGCATGAACCTAGGTCTGGATGCAGGCGCAGGCATCCCCGACCACATGCACTACCACGTGGTGCCGCGGTGGACGGGGGATACCAACTTCATGCCGGTGATCTCCGAGACCAAGGTGATTTCACAGCATGTCTTGGATACCTACGACCTTCTAAAGCCCCACTTCGGCTGAGGCGCTGCGATGGCTCCCGACCACGCCTCGGAGCTTTTGAACCGTAAGCTGACGCCGATGATGCAGCAGTATCTGGCGGCCAAGGCCGTCCACCCCGATGCCATCCTGTTTTTTCGGATGGGCGACTTCTTCGAAATGTTCTTTGAGGACGCAAAGGTAGCGTCGGCCGAGTTGGATCTGACGCTGACCAGCCGTGACAAGGACCGAGGCGAGGATGCGGTGCCGATGGCCGGGGTGCCACACCACGCAGCCACCTCGTACATCGCCCGCTTGGTTGAGCGCGGCCATACCGTGGTGGTGTGCGACCAAATCGAAGACCCGCGTCTAGCCAAAGGCCTGGTGAAGCGCGCCATCACTCGCGTGGTCACTCCGGGCACGCTTTCCGATCTCGAAGCCTTGGATCCAGTGTCGCACAACTACGTGGGAGCCTTGGCGGGTGCCCCTGAAGGTGACTGGAGCCTGGCCATGCTGGACATGTTGGCCGGCGAGTTGGTCGTCACCCGTACCACGGCCGCTACCTGCACTGACGAAATGCGTCGCATGGGAGTCCGCGAGTTGGTGTTGGCTGCGAGCCTAGACACCCCTGCGCGTGCAGCGATTCCTGAGGGTTTACCCCTACGTACACTTCCCGACTGGCCCTCGGCCGCGACCGCACGGGCGTTTCTGTCCGAACGTTTTGGCGCGGCCCTGACGCTGCCTGAAGGTGGCAACGATTTTGACGTGACGGCCTTGGCTGCGGTGATAGGTTACGTCGAGAACACCCAACGGCGGGCGCTGAAGCAAATCATGCCGCCCAGAGCCTACCGAGCCACCGACGCGGTGGTGTTGGATGAAGCCACTCGCCGCAACTTGGAGATTCTCACCACCCAGATGGAGAATCGCCGACAGGGCTCGCTGATTTGGCACTTGGACCGCTGCCGCACTGCGATGGGCTCGCGCCTACTCGCCCAATGGTTGAGCTTCCCGTTGCGCGACCCGTACACCATTGGCCTGCGTCAAGACAGCGTCGCCGCATTGAAAGACCACCGTGAGCTGCGCGCGAGCATGCAAGCAGAGCTCGATGCGGTACGCGACCTGGAGCGTGTGTTGGGGCGGCTCGCCATCGGCCGTGCCACCCCCTATGCTCTGGGGCTCATCCGCAACGCGCTTGGCGTGGTGCCACAACTGCAAACGCTGGGGGCCTCGGTGGGCGGGCCGCTGGGGCAAAAGTGGCAGGGGGCCGACAGCGTAGCGGAGCTGGCTGCGACACTAAAAACCGCGCTCGTCGAGGCGCCCCCCATCAGCCCAAGCGATGGCGGCATCTTCCAGCGGGGCTACCAAGCCGATCTGGACGAGTTGATTGGACTCGCCACCGAGGGCCATGGTTTTTTGGTCGAGTTGGAGCAACGGGAGCGTGCACGCACCGGCATCAACAACCTGAAAGTCCGGTACAATCGGGTCTTTGGCTACTACATCGAGGTCACCCGGTCGAACCTCCAACAAGTCCCAGCCGACTATGTGAGGAAACAGACCCTGGTGGGGGCCGAACGCTTCATCACCGATGAATTGAAACGCTACGAAGACAAGGTATTGCATGCCGACGAAGCGCGTAAGCATCGCGAGCTCGAACTGTTCGAGGCGCTGTGCGTGGAGCTTGGCAGCCACACACCGCGCCTGCGGGCGCTGTCACGACTATTGGCCGAGACGGATGTCTTGCTGAGCCTTGCGCACGTGGCCGACGAAGGACGCTACATCCGTCCGACGCTCACCTCGGCGCCGGTGTTAACCCTCGTGGGCTCACGCCACCCGGTGATCGAACGCCTGATGCCGCAGGGCGAACGCTTCGTACCCAACGACATCTCGATAGACGTCGATACCCGCCAGTTGGCCATCATCACCGGCCCCAACATGGCCGGCAAATCCACCGTCATGCGACAGGTGGCACTGACGACGCTACTCGCCCACGTGGGCGCCTTTGTGCCCGCCAAAGAGGCCACCCTTGGCCTGTGCGACCGCATCTTTACCCGCGTGGGCGCCGCCGACAACTTGGGCAAAGGGCGCAGTACTTTCATGGTGGAAATGATGGAGACCGCCACCATCCTGAAGGACGCCACCCGCACAAGCCTCGTGCTCTTGGACGAAATCGGGCGGGGCACGAGCACCTTCGATGGCGTCTCGATAGCGTGGGCTGTGGCCGAGTATCTGCACGACAAGATTGGTTGCCGCACCCTGTTTGCGACGCACTATCACGAGCTGACCGACTTAGCCCGCGAACGCCCGCGTATCGTAAATTTGAGCGTGGCGGTGCAAGAGCACCACGAGAAGATCGTATTTTTGCGCAAGCTCGTGGAGGGGCCAGCCAACCGCTCTTACGGCATCCAAGTGGCGCGCTTGGCGGGGCTCCCCGAGATTGTCCTGACGCGAGCGCGGCAGATCTTAGCCAACCTGGAGGCGGGTGAGCTGGACGAAGAGGGGATGCCGTTCATCGCCTCATCGCACCACGGCAAAACACAACACGCGCAACTTCAGTTGTTTCACCATCCCGCAGCGCCTCCACACGTGGTATCGGCCGTGGAAATGGCACTGCAAGAGCTCGATCCGCTGAACCTGACGCCGATGCAGGCGCTGGCCGAGTTGGCTCGCCTCAAACTGCTTCTCCCTTCGTAACCAAAGGAAATATCTTATGTTTTGTCCAAAATGCCGGGGCGAGTTCCAAGACACCGTGACAAGCTGCGAGCACTGCAAAGTGGAGCTGGTGGCCGAGCGACCAGGAGAGGATATGTTCAGCTCACCAGACGCCATGGCTGCGGCGTTGAAAGGCAAAGAGCTTGAGGCCTTCATGGTGGGTAGCTATGTGGACCTCGCCGAAGCCCAAAAGCGTCTGGCCGAACAACGCATTCCCACCGTGATGGTAGGGGAAGAGAATCAGGAAATCGAAGCCTCGATGCATGCGCGCATCTACCTGGCCACCGAGACCAGTCGCATCCCCGAGGTCCGGGAGCTCCTTGAAAAGCCTTGGAAAGAGGGTGCCCCGGTGGGCGGCTTAATGCTGCACAAGGAGCTAGCGTTGGATGCCGATACCTGCCCGGCGTGCAACACCACGGTCCCCCCCGAGGCCAGCGAATGCCCCGAATGTGGCCTGTTTTTGGGTGATCCGGACGCCCAAGAGTAAAACCGTGTCATGCCATGGCGTTGGCCGTGGCGAGACATGGACACCGTACATCCCATAACCGCGCGACTGCGCGCTGCCGCGCTCGGCCTGTGTGCCTGCGTGTTGCTGGGCGCTGCCAACCCGGCCACCGCGCTGTACGACAAGGCACGCACGCGCTACCAAAGCCTGAAAGGGCAGAGCGACCACCAACAGTATCGCCACCACTGGACGCGCGTGATCGACAGCTTTGACGTAGTGGTCAGTCGCTATCCGAAAAGCCCCGAGGCGCCCGGTGCCCTGTTCACGATCGCCGGTTTGTGGGCCGAGCTCTACGCCATTTCGAAACGCGACGGTGACCTAAAGCAGGCCCTCGATGTCTACGCGCGTGTCGCGACGCGTTATCCGAAGAGCACGTTGGCCGATGACGCCTTGCTCAAACAGGCGGAACTACGCGCCAAGCAGGGCCAGGATCCTAACGCCGCTACGGTGACACTCAAAACCTTGCTCAGTCGTTTCCCCAAGGGCGACAAGGTCCCGGAGGCGCGCGCGTTGTTGTCGTCGTTGAAGAGCACGCAGCCGCTCGGCAGTCGCGCCTCTAACGCCGCCAGTCCTACGCCGCTCGCGGCAGCCACAACACAGCCCCCGGTGCCAACGGTCGCATCAACACCCAGCGCGGCACCCCACATCGTCATCGACCCAGGCCACGGCGGCAAAGATACCGGCGCGCTGACCGCCAAAGACAAGGCCGAAAAGGCGATTGCGCTGGCGATTGCCACGCGCGTCGCGGAACAGTTGCGAGCTCAAGGCTTCGTCGTCACGCTCACCCGCACCGCCGACACCTCCCTCTCGCTCAGCGAGCGCACCGGCCTTGCCAACCAGCTGCAAGCCGACGCCTTTGTGTCAATTCACGCCAATGCTAGCCGCAAGCCGGACGCGCACGGCATCGAGACCTACTATCTGGACGTCACGCACGACCGTTACGCCTTGAAGCTGGCCGCGCTAGAGAACCAAACCAATGAGCACGAGGTGAGTGATCTGCGCTTGATCCTGGCTGACTTGGCCACCAAGGTGAACACCGATCAATCGTATACGCTGGCCCGCACCGTGCAAACGCAGCTGGTCAAGGCCGCCCGCACCCGTAATCCAAAGGTCCGCAACCTGGGCGTCAAACCCTCGCTGTTCTACGTGCTCTTGGGCGCGCGGATGCCAGCCATCCTTATCGAAACCGGCTTCGTGTCACACAAACAGGAAGGTACCTTGCTGGTAGATGACGCGTACCAAACCACCCTCGCAGACGCGATTGCGGTCGCGGTGGGCGGCCATTTCCGGACCTTGGTGGCGCGCGGCGAATAGCCAGCGCCGAGCCTGTCAACGCGAGCGTTCCCGTCCTTGACAATCCTGCAGCCAGCGCTGTGCTTGCTCTGCAAGCTCACCAGGGTCCGCCAGATAGGCTTGGTAGGCGACCATGGCACGGCCACAATCCGCTTTGGCGGTGCGCCACAAGGTCGCTTCGAGGAAATGGCAATCGCGAACCCGTCGATGCGCCGGGCGCTCACTGCGGAATTGTGCGAAGCAAGCCAGGGCCTCATCCGCCTCGCCCATTTCCATCGTGGCAGTGCACACCCGAAATGCGGCCTCATTGGCCAACGGGTGCGTCGGATGCTCATGCACCAATTGATCAAACGCCGCGCGTGCCACCGTGGGGCGCTTGAGTTTCAAAGCAATGCGTCCCGCATCAAACCCTGCACTCTGCCCGAGCGCGGTCTCAGGCTGCTCGCGCGCTGCCTGAGCGTAGCTCTGCAACGCCAGCTCCGGTTGACCTTGGGCATCAAAACACTCGGCGATGGCCACCAGCGCCTCGGCCGCCGCGTCGTTGGCTGGCGTGCGCAGCTGTAGCGGCAGGGCCGCACGCGCCGTTTGGCAGTCACCGCGCGCAACGCTCGTCGCAACCAAAGACTCCCAAAGGTCGGTGTCGGCCGCGGCTACGGCGGGCTTCGGTCGAGATGGCGACGCCTTAGGTTTTGCGGGCACGGTCATCAATTGTTGAACGGCATCGCTCTCCGGAGGTCTTGCGGGCTCGACAACAGCCGTGGGGCGCCACGCCGTCGGTTCAAGCAGCCTCTCGATATTGGCGCTGGCCGCAGGCAAAAGCGGCTGCGTTGCATGACCGTCGGCGCGCACCGTCAGGCATTGCTGTGCCGCCACGCGCAACTCTCCCTGCGCAGGGGTGGCCACACTCACCTCCCCTTGAACCACCTCCACCTGCAGCTCGGTGGCCGACAGGTGCACGGCAAAGACCGTCCCCAACACCTCCACGCGCCCAAAAATCGTTTCAATACGAATAGATCGAGAATCTTCATGGGCGCGATTCAGGCGCCCGGCCAACAGCCCGCGGCGCAGTTGCAACACAGTCCGGTGCTGCGCCAATGCCACAAGCACCGCGTCGCTTTGTTCATCCAGCGTCACGCGCGTTGCGGAATTGACATCCAGCGCCACCCGCGCATGCGCGTCGGTCGTCAGCACAGCGCCATCCCGCAACGAAGCGGTGACCGCCAGTGTCTCCACACCCGCGGCCGACTGCGCCGTGGCATGCCCAGCCAAACCCGCAATCACTGGCGTTACCCCGACGTCCGCACGGGGACGCCCGTCCAAGGGCAGCCGCCACGGCATCGCAACCACCCCTGCGATGGCAGCCGTCAAGGCCACAGGTACCCAAACCCAACGCCAGCCAAAGCGACGGGGGGCGGGTTTGGCCCTGGTTAATTCGCGCACGGTCGGTGCAAGACGTTCCAAAACCCGAGCCGACATTGCCGGTGAGAGCGTTTCAGCGTCGCGCAAGCTGCGCTCAGCATCCTGCATGGCTGTCATCGCGGCAGCGAACTTACGACAGTTGGGGCACGTCGCCAGATGGGTCGCTACGCTCGTAGATCGGGACGCTGAATGCGCTAACTGTGCGAGCACCTGGGTACGCGCCTGACGACAATCGTTTGGCAAAGCAGTCATCGGCCGAACCTCCAAGGTGCTGAGCCACCCGTAAGACGCCGTCGTGCCCGGGTGATAAGCGTCGTTTGCGTGCGACGAATTCTAGCCCACGTAGTCACAAGCGACGCGTTCATGCGTGTCGCCACTTCTTTGAGGTCCAAACCTTCAACGAAGTAGAGCAGGAAGGCCGCCCGTTTGGGCTCGGACTCGGAGCCCAGAAGCTCTTCAAGTTGGGTGGCCAATTCCCGCCAGTAGGCCCGAGCGTCTGCGCGCGCCTCCTGGGCCGGGTAACTCGGGTGCTGAGCTTCGTTTTCGGGAAAGGGGGCGAGCACGCGCTGACGCCGGCCTGAGGTTCGACGCTGATTAAGGGCGACGTTGATGGCGATGCCATGCAGCCAGGTGCCCAGACTGGAGCGCCCTTCAAACGTTGCGAGCCTCCGGAAGGCATGTTCGAACACCAATTGCAGCGCATCTTCCAACTCGGCGGTAGGACCGAGCAAAACCCGCAAATGGCGCAGTATTTGTGGAGCATACCGTTGATAAAGCTCGGTAAACGCCCGCGGGTCTCTGGCACGACAGCGCGCGACCAATGTGTGCTCAAGCGACGGCTCACGCACCGCTGGCGTCTCGGCCGAGTCGGACGGCACTTGCGATGGCACGTTGTCCGAGTTGAAATCACGTAGAGTCAGTGTTCTCACCCACCGTTGGTTCTACATCATTGTGGCAGCGGCAGGCTTAGATTCAACGCACCGCCAAGCGCTGAATGCCCTAGGTTGTAGATCCTTTGTCCTGCCACGGAGAAGCGCTCCCACCAAAGATATCGGGTTCCCGTAAGTCGCACACCCACATACCCTCCGAAGAGCGGTACGGCGCTGCCGACGCTGAGGGTGACCCCCGGATCTAGATAGGTTGCGCTCTGCAGGGTCGTAGCCGGACCGCGCACCTGAATCCACGACTCCCGCAGCGCCACCCCGGCCGAAGCAAAACAGAGCAATGGCTCACATGCGAACCGCCCACCAGCCCCTAGCGATGCGTTGACGCTGCGGATCTGGGCTCGAAGCTCACCGCGCTGACGGTGTTGGGCGCGCGGATCTCCGCCCACGTCGGCCTCAGCAAAGGCCGCACCGCGCAGAAACCGCAACTCCAGCGCCAGCCCTGGCGTGGCCGCCCGCGTCGGCAACGTAGCAAGCCAAGCCGCCCGCAGACCAACTTCCATGGTGAACGACGGCGGGGCAGGCACAGCCTGAGGAAGCACGGGCAACGTCGTAGGCACTTGAGGGAGGGGAACATCCGCAGTCAACCCGGGTACGCTCGGCGACAACAAACCAATCGCCAGCAGGGCCAACATGCGCGCCGTGGCCGCAGGTGTCGCAATCGGCAGAGGCACGCGTTCAGACGCAACTTGCCGACCATCGGGTGCATCCAGGTATAATTCGACACTGGCGCTAGCCCGCTGCGGCACCAACTGCAAGCGCCACGCACCCGGCGGGCATTGCCGCTCGGTCAACACCCTAACGTTCGGCAGGCGCGTCTGCAACGCCATCGCGACAAGATCTGGGTCAACGGGCACATCGGCGGGAGCCTTTGGCTCGCGGTCTGAGATTTCGAGCTGCAAGAGTACCGTCTGGCCGGTGGGGCCTCCCAGAACGATCTCTGGTGACGACGGCGTAACGCTGATAGGGGCCAGCGCCACAAACAGTAGGTGAACCAACAACACCGGCACCCTCTACATCCCTAGTTGGGCACAGGGAAAGGCTCGGCAAACACACTGGTGCGAGCCGAAGCATCCGTGAAAGTCGCCGTCACGTTGTATCCCACCGGCGCCGCCGCGGCGATGCTCCACGCAAGCAGGCCTGTGCAAGCGGTCGAACCCAGCCACACAGCACCTTCAGCCAACGTGTCGGCAAATAGTTCCACCAGCCCCTCGCCAGCGCAGCTCCCAGTCACCGCGGTCGCGCTGACATTGGTAATAACGGGAGGCTCTGGAGGCGTAGCATCCAAGTGCACAATGGCGGCCGTATTGCCAGTGATGCTGTTCTGGGTGATTTGCACGTTGCCGTTGACGATCGTCACGGCGGCGGCGGTGCCGGTGATGGTGTTGCCCGGGCCAACGGCGATGGTCCAATTCGGCAGGTCGACATAGATGCCGCCCAGGTCGGCTGGCAAACCCGCAAAGCCTTCAATCCGACCGATGCGGTTGTCGGTCATCACAACCCCGAGCGGAGAACTCGACTGCAGTGTGTCAAAAAGGCGACCTCGCGAAGCAATGCGGTTGCCTGTCACAAACAGGCGCCCACCTATGTTGGCATCCAACATGATCGAGTCGATTAACTCCCAGGTATAGCCCTCGGTTGCAATCCAGCGGCGGGTGAGCGGATCGACGCCAAAATAATTCCCGCGCACAGTGACGTCGGTGGCGCCAGGCGACCACCGAATGGGTGTGACATCGTCCGCAAACACGTTCCCAGGACCCATCACGCCTCCCGCACCAACCTCGAAGGCCCATGGGCGATTGAGCGGAGCAGAGATGTAACCATCGGTATTGTAACGACAACCGGCTACCTGGCTGTTGACCACGCGCATTTCCAAAGGGGGCTTTAACAGCGTTAGGCCCACCATGAGGCTGCCAGACCCATTCAGGTTCCACATGTTGGAGCTGAACATGTCGGTGCCCCACGCGACAATGACGCCGCGCTCCCGCCCATCCAGACAGATGGGTCCAACATTGTTGGGGAAAGGGTCCTCGCCAAGCGTGATGGTCGCTGGCGCAGCCATGGGGAAGACCCCCACGTCGAACATGATCGTGTCACTGCCGACACGATTCGCAGCAATGAAAAGGGACTCGCGTAGCGACAGCGTGGTCCCAGCCAGCGTCGGATCGGCGAGTGTCTCACCACCATCCAATTCTGAGCTCAAGCCGTTGACGATCAGGGTCGGGTTGGGGGACGCCGGACAAGCGGGGACATCGAGCGTCGCCGCATAGCTTCCCCACGGCAGGTCGGCGACAAACCCATCACCAGAAGCGGCATCACTCGGCGCTTGTAGCTCGACGTCACGCGGGCCCATCGCCGTGCGTCCAGTACAATGGACAACAAGCCCGGCCGACAGCCAACCGAGCGCCGACCAGGTCCACCGAACGTCACGGCTATTCATCGCCAGACACCCTAACGCACCACGTCCCCTGGTTGCCAATAGCGCTCCACTGGGCCCTGGGTGCCGCCCAACTGCATCGCATAACGTGCATGACTCCCAATGAAATCCGCGCGACTGGCAAAGAACTCGCGAAACTGGCTAGCGTAGAGCATGGCCGCCGCAACCTTCCGGTCGAGATTCTCTGCGAGTGGCCGCACTGTGGGCCTGAGACCTAGCTTCGCATCTTGGCCTTTGTGGGCGCGATGCCATGTCAGCAGCCGCCAGAGATAGAGGCTCACCACCGGCACGGCCCCCCAACGAACCAGGGTTGGTGACAAGTTGCGCATCAACGCCGTATCCGCATAGCCCGCACTTGTCTGCCACCACTCGTGGAGCGCGCCACTTGGCGTCAGGGTCTGGTCCTCGGGCATCGCTGGCACGGCCCCCAACTCGGCGAGGCGATATTTTGTCGCATTGGGAATATGACAATACGGCGCATCTTCGTAAAACCAGAGGCCAGCGCGACGGAACCAAGGCTGAAACAACACGTGGGTGAGCATGTGGTCTACGTGCCAGCCGACCCCCAATGGCAGGTAGAGGTGTTCGTAGTCGAACGACTCAAGAAAGGCGAACACCCGGATGCGCAGGTCGTCCAGATAGGTGTTATCCTCGGTCACAGGCGGGCGAAAGATGTTCGCGATTGACTGATAATGCGCACGCCGAAACACCGCATCCAATTCGCCAAAATTGTGCGACGCGTAGCCCAACAAACGCGCCGCTGCCGCCTCTTCCTCGTAGCGACCGGCATTCAGCACCACACCCCGAACCTTAACGTCGGCGAGATAGCGCGTGAACACGTTGAGCACCAATACCGGCCCACGCGCGGTCTGGCGAAGAATTTCGCCCGCGCACGAGAACACCGCGTCGTCCAGGTGGGGCGAAACGAACACGGCCGCATAACGTTGTTTAGCCATGGACACCGGCAGTCATCACCTCACGATAGCTCTGTACGAGGCTATCGATCACGGGCTCAGGCTGACAGGCCAGGGCACGTTGCCTGCCCGCGGCCCCCAAGGCGATCCGCAGCGCCGGGTCGCAAGCAAGCTGCCTCAACCGTTCTGCCAGATCTGCAGGCGACGCGGGATCGACCACAAAACCATTGACGCCTGCTTCCACCAGCTCAGCGGCGGAGACAATGGCGTTTGTCACGATCACCGGCTTGGCAAACCACATCGCCTCCAACGTGACCAGCGACTGCGCCTCCAAAAGTGACGGCAGCACGAACGCGTCGCAGGCGGCGTAGTGCTTGGCCAACGTCGGATGATCCAGAAAGCCAAGGAAACGCACGCGGTTGGCAATCCCCAGTTTGGTGCTGAGATGCTCTAGCGACGCTTGTTCAGGGCCACGCCCGGCCACCCACAAGACCGCGTCCGGATACCGATGCACGAGCTGCGCAAACCCGCGCAACAGGTAGGGGAGGTTCTTCTCCACCCCGAGCCGGCCGGCATAAAGAATCGTAAAGCCCGAGGAGCGTGGCGTGGGCACCACCGTGTCCGTAGCCCCGAACGCCACTGGGTTCGTCAAATAGCGAACCGGGGTGCGAATACCGCCCTCGGCGATTTGTCGTGCCAGGTTCTGCGACGGCGCCAACACCAGATTGAATCGGTTGTTGTAGCGAACCACCAGCCTGCGAATCAGGCCACGCAATGGACGCATCGGCCAAGGCTGAGTCAGGACCTCGGAGCTGAAATGGTAAGTCGCCACCTGCGGTAGGCCGAGCGACTCGGCCACTGCGCACACCCGCATCATCATGATGCCGAGGTAATGGTGATGAATCACGTTAGGGCGCTCGTGGGTCAGAATCCGGCACAAAGCGGTTTGCGAGGGTAGGGCCTGGTAGAAACCGAAGAGCTTCACCGTGAAAACACGATAAACCGTGACGCCTTGCCAGTCCTCCTGTTCCGGCTCCCCAGCGCGGCGACTGGTGATGATCGAAACACGGTAACCACGGCCAACGAGCTGCTTGCAGACCAGCTGCAAATATACGCCCACACCCGTGGCTGCGGGAAAAAAGTCGTCAGAAATCATACAGATGCGTTGCCCCAACGAGGGTCCCACGACGCTGAATGGCGCCGCAGCCAGCGCTCGTGCGGTTGGTTCTTGAAGCGCCGGCCAGCGGGCCGCGGTGGGCGGGGTCAATGGTAGGGTATCCATGGATGTTCCGTTCGCGTGGGTGTAACGCGTCGTCCATCCGTGAGTGTACGGGCCGGGCGGTGTTCTACATGATTCGACAGCGTCTATAAAACATTGCAATTTCAAGCCATTAGCGGCGAGCCCTCGCCTTGACCGCGAAGCCCGTGGGACAGCCCCATCCACTGGCAAGACGCAGCACGCTTAGCGCGCGAGGATAAACCAGCACACCGCGCCGTTCTCTCCTGCCACCACGACAGCATCCTGCACCCCATCCAGGTCGATATCGCCGATGGCTAACAGCCCCGCAAAATAGCCTGCCGCTTCCCCAAGCAAAACAGGCGGAGCGAACAACCCACCGCCCTGTCCTCGCACCCACCAGACGGTATTCAGGTTGTGTTCTGTCAGTATTACGTCCGGCAGGCCATCGGCATCTAGGTCGCCCGCGGCAACAGCCCAAGGCATATTGAAACCGCTGGTGACCGTGGCGGAAAAACTGCCGGTGCCCGCGTTGGCGAACCAGGTCCAGGCCCCCGCCAAAGAGTTCGCCGTCGTCGCCAAAATGTCTTGGTCGCCGTCCTGATCGAGGTCCGCGATGACCAACGCGCTCGGATAGTGCGCCGCGCTCAACTCGCCAACCGGTGCCACCGTGAAATGGCCAAGGCCATCGGTATTACGATACCAGCGCAGCGGCGAACCGCCGTAAGCGTAGTTAGCTCCGACGAGGTCCAGGTCACCATCACCATCCAGATCGCCCGCCGCGATCAGGTTCGCGTTGACTTGATCTGTGGCAACGATTTCGCGTGCACCAAAAC
>JAKLEG010000510.1 GCA_022703175.1 Myxococcota bacterium
CAGCAACGGCTCGCGCCTGCGACCTTGGTGTGTTTCCCTCAAGGTCGCCTGCGCATCACGGGTCTCGGCAGCAAAATGGTGGCGCCGCACCGGTTCGATGAGCGCATTGGCAACCGTCACCGCCTGGGACGCATCCCGTGCGTGCACGGTGAGGCCCTCGTAGACTGGCGCAATCATCAATGCTGTATGTTTCGGGCTGGTGGTAGCCCCCCCAATCAACAACGGCACAGACAGGCCACGTCGTTGCATTTCCATGGCCACTCCCACCATTTCCTCAAGCGACGGGGTGATAAGTCCGCTTAAACCCAGCATCTGCGCCTGCTCGCGCGTGGTCGCCTCCAAAATAGTTGAGGTGGACACCATGACGCCGAGGTCCACCACACGATAGCCGTTGCAAGCGAGAATCACGCCGACGATGTTCTTGCCAATGTCGTGAACGTCGCCCTTCACTGTGGCCAACACCGCGGTACCTCGCTCGCGCGCAGCCCCCACAGCCTTGCGGGCTTGAATGAACGGTTCGAGGTACGCCACTGCGCGCTTCATCACCCGCGCGCTCTTGACCACCTGGGGCAAAAACATCTTGCCGGCACCGAACAGTTCGCCGACGACACTCATGCCGGCCATCAGAGGACCCTCGATGACTCGCACCGGATCGCCCAGCTTCAGCCGCGCTTCCTCAACGTCCGTATCGATGTGGTCGACAACGCCATGCATCAACGCGTAGCTTAAACGCGCCTCAACCTCCTGTTGCCGCCATGCAGCTGTGGCCACGGCGACCTTCTGGCGCTGTTCCTGGGTCGAGGCCAAGGTCAGAAGGCGTTCTGTGGCGTCCGCACGGCGATTGAAAATGACATCCTCAACCGCGTCCTTCAACGTCGGGTCGAGATCCGCCACCACGGCAAGCTGACCGGCATTCACAATACCCATATCGAGGCCTGCGGCAATCGCGTGCGACAGGAACACCGCGTTCATGGCCTCGCGAACAGTGTCGTTCCCTCGCAATGCAAATGATAGGTTGCTGACACCCCCTGAGCATTTGGCGCCCGGGCACCGTTGTTTCAATGTGCGCACCGCATCCAGGAAGGCCACGGCATAATTAGCATGCTCCTCGATGCCCGTGGCGACTGCGAGCACGCCCGGGTCGAGGACAATGTCGTGGGGCAAAAACCCGACCTCCTCGGTGAGGATACGAAACGCGCGCGACAAAACCTCCACCTTGCGTGCCGTGGTCACGGCTTGCCCCGCCTCATCAAAGGCCATCACTACCACCGCAGCGCCGTAACGATGCACAAGCGTCGCCTGAGCTCGGAAGCTCGCCTCGCCTTCCTTCAGGCTCAGTGAATTTACAATACCCTTACCCTGCAAGCACCGGAGGCCAGCCTGAAGCACGCGAAAATCGGAGCTATCCACCATGATAGGCACGCGTGCGATCTCAGGCTCCGCCGCAACCAACATGAGAAACCGTGTCATCGCCTCGACGCCGTCCAACAAGGCGTCATCCATCGAAACGTCGAGGATATTGGCGCCGCCCGCCAACTGATCCTTGGCAACCTGAAGTGCCTCGTCGTAGTTCTCGTCGCGAATCAATCGGGCGAAGCGTCTGGAGCCGGTGACGTTGGTGCGCTCCCCGATCAACACGAAGTTGCTGTCTGAGCGAATTTCTAGCGGTTCGAGCCCTGCAAGTTGTGTGCAATCGGTTGGTGCTGGCAGGGCACGCGGGGCCACCCCTGTCATGGCCGCCACCATGGCCTGCACATGCTCGGGCGTGGTACCACAACACCCGCCCACGAAGTTCACCAAGCCCGACTCGGCAAACTCGCGCAATACTCCCGCGGTGGTCGCTGGCGCCTCATCATACCCGCCGAGCTCGTTTGGCAAACCAGCGTTCGGATAGCAGCCGACCGGTACCGTAGCCATCCGCGCCAACGCGGCCAGGTGGGGTCGCATCGCGGCAGCTCCCAAGGCGCAATTAAGAGCCACGCCGATGGGCCGAGCATGGGCAACTGAGATCCAGAACGCCTCAACCGTTTGCCCTGACAACGTACGACCGCTTTGGTCGGTTACTGTCATCGACACAACAACAGGGATCTCAACGCCGCGTTCCTGCGCCAGCTCGCCAATGGCGAACAACGCAGCCTTGGCGTTGAGCGTGTCGAACACTGTTTCAACGCATAGCCAATCGACGCCACCTGCCAGCAGCGCTTCGGCCTGCTCCCGATACGCAGCGTGGAGCTCCGCAAACGCCACGCTGCGTTTGCCAGGATGAGCCACGTCACTGGCCAAGGACGCCGTACAATTGGTCGGGCCCATCGAGCCGGCCACAAAACATACCCGCCCGGGCGTGCGCTGCATCGCGACATCGGCCGCGGCCCGCGCCAACTGTGCTGCGGCATGATTGATGGCTGTCACATGAGCTTCGAGACCATAGTCGGCGAGCCCGATACTCGTAGCATTAAAGCTATTGGTCTCAATAATATCGGCGCCTGCAGCCAAATAGGCTTCATGAACGCCGCGCACTGCAACAGGTTGTGTTAAACACAACAGGTCGTTACAGCCCTTGAGCACCCGCGGATGAGCTGCGAATTGTTCGCCCCGAAATGCGGTTTCATCGAACCGGTAGTGCTGCAACATCGTGCCCATTGCGCCATCCATCACCAGGATTCGCTTGCGCATCGCCGCTGCGGCCGTGTCACGCGCATCGTTGCGTTTGTGGCATTCCATCATCGCCCTCTGCCTTTGTCGTGCGAAATGCTCGGCGCGTCAGTATACCGCCTCGGCCCGCACAAACATGCCGCGCGCTCCCGGCTGGTCGCAGTATACGCCGTAAGCCGAGATCCGACTGAAGTTATAGCCAGCGCCTAGACGTAGCCAATCAAAGAATAGGATGCCGGTTTCGCTGAGCAGACCATAGCGAGTCGCGATGCGGCTCTGCGGCGCCATGCAAGCCCGGCCTTCCACCATCAGATCCCAGCTGTCGGTAAGCCGCAACTCTTGGCGCAGCATCGCCAACAGCGCCTGGTCAGTGGCCCGCGCCGCTCCCGCGGTGAGGCGCGTGGTACGGTAGCTGACTTTAGGCGCTGCCGCCCAAGGTCCCACAAGGCCCACGGTCGACCCCACTGAGACAATGTGAGAAAGACTCTCCTGTGAAGCCAGGGCGCCACTGGCAGGTTCCCGGTCATACTCCAACGCGTAACGTCCCACGACGTTCAGGTCGTGCCTCGTTGTGGGTCGCAGCGCAAAACCCAAGGCCCCTTCCCAGGCGCGCCGCCCTGGACGATAGTTGGCTCCAGTCCGCGCCTTCATCACGCTGCCTCCGCGCCCGCCCAACGCCAATGCCAACGCTGAGGTAGGTTTGAATTCCAGCCGTCCCTGAGCGCCAAGTTCCGTCTCGCGCCCAAGCTCGGTGGCATCCCGACGGCCGCTTAAGCCTAACCGCAAACTGATTACAGAGCCTTGAACTCCGCCATTCACAGCCAGCGCGTCGCGCGTGATGTCAGCATTTCCATCCACCCGATCCAGCGCACCACGCTCATAGCTCAATCCAACGGATGTCGCCGCACCTAGCGGCATGCTTCCGCCCACGGTTCGAGTGAGCGTCCGTGTCCCCGCGACCTCCCGATAGGCTTGTTCGGAAAACAAAGTTTGGCCACTCTGAAGCTGCTGACGCCCCCCCAGAACCAAGCCATCGGCCGGCTTCGGATCGAATGAGGCAACGTCTGGCGCCAACACCGACGTCACGCGGTATTGCGCATACAACTCTGAGCCAACCACCATCGGTACGCGCGCCTCCAGTCGCCCAAAGGGGGTGGCCTGATCGCTAACGCCCGCCTCCAGCCCCAGCGAGCCGAGACTTTCCTTCCGGAGGCTCAACGCTATGGCCGATTCACCTCGCGCACCATCATCATCGCTCTCACCACTTAAAAGCTGACGCCGCCGCAGCGCCAGTTCGACGTCAGAGCCGAGATGCCGAGCCACCTCCAGACCCGCGAGCGTACGACTCTGCTCAAGGTTGCGATGCTCCTCGTAACGCCCCTCGCCGCTGGCTCGCCATGCCGCCAACCGCTGGGTGAAGCCCGCCAACGCCAAGACACGAGTGTCGGAGCCAACAGATTGGCTCGCCGTTGTGAGCAGAATCTCCCCCTCGGTTGCTGTTGTGTTCTTTCGGTAATCCCCCTGCATCCAAAGTTGGGCTCCCGTCCACGCCCGCGCCTCCAGCCGAAGCCCTCCCTGCAGCAACTCGACGCCGGGTGCTGTGCGTGTATCGGCATAGCCGGCCTCACGATAGCGACCATAAACCCGCGCCTTGGTATCATTAGCCCCCACGACCAACTCGACTGCGGCTGCCGAGCCAGCTTGCCCAAGACCGGTGTGCGTCGCAGAGTAGCTCTGGCCACCATCCATCGAGCGCTGCAGCGCCGTGCCTCCTCCACGCGTATGCGCCACCTCGATTCGTCCTGAAACGCCAGCAAATTCCTTAAGTTGTAGCGTTGCACCAACCAAGTCGGAATGGTT
>JAKLEG010000511.1 GCA_022703175.1 Myxococcota bacterium
AAGAGCTTGATGCGACCTACGTGCGCCGGTAGGTCTAACAACGGGCTTAAAACAATCGCCCCAGCCAGGCTCGGGTTACGCGCGGCCAAATAGTCCAACACGATGAGTCCGCCCGCCGAGTGCCCCAGCACGAAGCGTTTCTTGGCTTTCATTTGGCTGAAGCCAGCGTCCAGGTCGATTTGGTAGTCACTGAAGCGGGTCACGAAACCGCGCTTGCCACTGGAGGCGCCATGACCGCGCAAGTCTAGGGCCGTGGTCGCAAAACCATGGTTGGCCAGCCGTCCGGCAAACTCCCGATAGCGCCCTGAATGCTCGGCATAGCCGTGTACGACCAAGAGCTCGGCCCTCGGTTCGCCGGCGGGCGCCCAGCGTTGCACGAACAGGGAGGTGTTATCGGTGGCGCGTAGGGTCGTCTCGGTATGGTTGGGCGTCATGCTTTGGCTCTGCTTTCCGAAAAACAGGCGGTGCCGAGGCAGGAGGGCGACCGTCCTAATTTTTGTTCCTTCCCCCAGAATGGCCATGCCAGGCAAGAGGTAAACTCCTGGGCGCCCCGAACGCCCAGGGTGGGTGTGGGTAGGGCTATGTACCTTTTGGAAAAAACAGCGGAAATGACCACGCTGCGGGTGGAAATTGGGAGTTGCTGGCGGCTTTCGGATGGCCCCACGGCTGCGCTCAAGGTCTCTCGGTGCTACAAGCCGCCGCCGTTGGCATAGCAGATGCCAGCCGCACACTCATCGCCCACCACACAGGGGCGGTTGGCGTCGCAGAAGTCGGGCGGGGATGGGTAGTCGGCGCGCAGCGCAATATCTTGTTCTGCCCACGCCTCTGCGTTGAACAGGTCACGCACGCGTACCGCAACGGTCACTAGCATTGCGTGGTCGAAGGTGTGTTCGACGACCGGGCTCGGGCTCGCGAGCGCCTCTGAGCCATCACCGAACTCAAACGTATAGGTGAGGGGGTCGCCATCCAGGTCGATGGCCGCTGAGGCGTCCAAGCGAATCGGTACGCCAATGGGAGCGATGACCGGCGCCCGTAACGCTGCCTCCGGGGGGGAGTTGCCCACCACGCCAACGTCTTCGGGGGCGTTACACCCCAACCACGGCACCACCAGGACTGGCATCCACACCCTGAACTGCATGATGGAATGAGAGTAGCATGCGATCTCGGTTCGGCCAAGGAAGCGTAAAAAAGCTGGCACCGGGCCGCAACCTCTTAGCTGCGCGCGCCGATATTAGGATGGAGAAACCAGAGCCTGGCCCAGGTGGGTCGGCTTCGGTCTGCGAAGGGAAGTTTAACATTATGAAAAGACTGGTCTTTTTGGCGTTTGGTCTCGGCCTCGTCGGTGCCTGTGGCAGCGAAGCTGATATCATGCAAGCGCGCAGTGAAACGCCCCAGACCGTCGAAGCGCCGCTTACGACTCCCACCGTGCGCCTGGTTTCGCCACCCGAATGGCAAGCCGGCGGTGTGGTGACGGTGTTGGGGAACGATTTTGTCGCTCCAGCACGTGGCCACACGGAGCTGCGTCTGGTGGGGACGTTCATCGATGCCGCCGGTAAGGGCCAAGCGGTCGATATGACAATGCCTTTGACCTACAAGAATGCCGGGCGCGCCGAGTTCGTGTTTGAGCCGGCGTTGCCTCCCGCAGGTTTTGGCTACGACTTGGGCCGTTTTGAGGGTGCAGTGAGCGCAGTGAACGTGGATGACGACGACAGCAGCGCCAACTCGCAGGAGCTTGCGGTGAGCGTGGATGTGGGCGCGTCATTGCTGATCTGGTCGATGAAGCCCGATTCTAATGGCTGTGCCGCCACTGCGCGCGTCAGCTCGACCTTGGATGGCGAAACGCTCATCGTGGACTTGGAGGCGATTGGCCTGACCCAGGCCACGCCGTACACGCCGCTTACTCTCAGGGCCACCTATGCCAACCTTCAGGGCGAGCCAAAAGCCGTGGAAGCCCGCCTGAGCGCGGGTCGTCGCAGCACCCTGGAGCTGCCTTTGGGGAACCTGCCCGAGCAACAGCTGCAAGGCAGTGTCTCAATCAATCTGGCGGCGGTGGATGGCCTAGAGAACGAAATCACCCGCTTTAGCACCGTGACGGTGGGGCGTGAGTACAGCATCGTGTATGATGGCAACGTGCGTGTGGCTGAGCTGTATGCGCCGGTGCAAGTTAGCTCCTGTTTGCCGGGCGGCGCCTATGGCAGCAGCGTTAGTTACTCGGCGGGCACCAACGAGACGCGCAGCCGGCAAATCGGTTTCAGCGTCAACGTCGGTTTGAGCCTGTGGATTGCCAACGTCGGGTTCGGCATGAATGTGAGCGAGTCGGTGAGCAGCACAGAATCCGAAAGCCTGTCGCTCACCGGGCATATCTGGGCAGGGCAGTTCGGCGTCTTTTATCGCCAGACGCAGCGCTTGGAGCGGCTCGGCCAGATTGTGCAGCGGGATGCTTGTGGCGCCGAGCAGGTGATCGGCGAAGCCCGCGTGACCGATTGGAACTGGGCTCCGGATCTGGCGATTACCACGAACGGGACGTGTCCTCCGGCGCCGCCGTCGAATCTCCCTCCCGCGCAGGTATTCTAGATGAAGCACTCCCTGGCCATTCTGTCGTGCGTGTGTGTAGGGGCAATGGTTGCGTGCGGCGAGTTGGATGCGCCTGCCGCGCCTGTGGGCACGCCCGACGTTGGGGACAGTCGGGGAACCGGGGGGGACAGCGATCTGCCCGCCGACATCGATGTGGCGCCGCCAGAGGCGCCGATCTTGAACAATTTGCCCGCGCGGTATGGTTACGACACGGTGCCGGTGCGCGGCACCGCAGCTCCTGGTCTGACCATTTATGTGACGCTCGGCAGTTCGGGCACCGGGCCCACCACCACGGTGGCGCAAGCTGGCGACTTTTGCCTCGATGTGCCGCTCGACACCGGGGTCAACCAATCGTTCCAAGTGTATGCGCAAGACAGTCGCGGCCAGACCTCCGATCCGGCCACCGTGGTAATTGAACAAGACCCTTCGTTGGCCGAGACCGAACAACCGGAGCAGCCGCTGGTCGAGCTGACGCCGGGTTTGGATTTTGCTTCGGTCGAGACGCCCAAGGAAGGGACACTCCCGAGCCTCACCGACGACGACGTAGCCACCGGCGTGTTGATGCCCGACGGAGTGCTTTGGGTGGATTTGGGCGCCGTCTATGCGCTTGAATCGCTTGAGATAACCTTCCCCGATACGCCCGCAAGCGACGACGAGTACTACGCTACCGATTATGTCGTGTTGGCGAGCGCGCTCGACACGCCGGTCTTGCCGCCCGATGCCGAGTCGGTGGACTGGACGTTGGTGGCCGATATCTACGGTGGTTCAGGTCTGCCGCAAGGTGATGGTGGTGTCGATGCCTTTGCCTTTGCGCCCACCTTGGTGGCCCGACTTGTGGCAATCAACCTCATCGAGAACAACGAGTTGGATTGGGGAAGCCTCTCCGAGAACATTCGCGTCAACGAGATTCGCATCACCGGGCGCTCCACCGAGCCTCTGCCTCCGCAACCCCTAACGCCCACATGTGCCAACGGGAAAGCACCGTAATATCCCGTGTCTGTTGCCCTTTTTGCCACGCTGGCGCTGGCCTCGAGCTGGGTCGACATCACCGGGGGGTTGCCGCCTAACGACGACTTTTCAGCCATTGCCTGGGGCTATTCACCCGACGACCTGTTCGTTGGCACCGTGGGGGGCTACGTCTATCGCTCCACCGATGGCGGCGAGACCTACGACCTGGTGCTCTGGCCGATGGATGCCGATCCGGTCATCGATCCCCGGCAGATGAGCCTCAAGGGTGCCGACATGCCCAACTATGGCAACGGCGCCGTCCGCGGCCGCGACCCACGCGATCGCCAGGGCAAAGTGAACGAGGCTGCTGATCTGGCCGGCGAAGCCCGTGAGCATGGCCGCGCCGCCAGCACGCCACTTTTGGGGATGCTCTCGCGCGAGGCCGGGCGCGACCGTGGCACGGTCATTGTGATTGAGCGTTGTTTCGGTTTTTTGTACGTGGCCACACCTGAGGCTGTGTGGCGCTCGGGTGACAATGGCCTGCGTTGGGACCGCTTGAGCCCGGCCTTGGTGGGCGCGGGGAACGACATCGATTGGTTCACCTGCGACAGAGAACGGCCGGGGCGGCTGGTCGTGAGCACGACCGTTGGGCTTTTGGAGTCGGTGGACGGGGGTGAGTCGTTCTTCGACCTGATGCCGGCCTTTCCGCACAGCCGCACTGTGAACGGCGTGATGTTCGACCGCGGCCTGTTGTGGATTCTGGCGGCCGACGCGGCCTGGCGCGAGCGCCCAAAGCGAGAAGGGGGCGGCTATGTGCGTGTGTGTCAACTCCGCGGGGATAGTCGCGATTCTGACTTGATTCGCTGGTATTGGGGCACCGGCAGCGACGCTCGGCCCATCATTTATGCCGTGACCGAAGACGGCATTGTGGTCTGCAGCGATGGCAAACTCCAGCGTTTCCGTGGCGATC
>JAKLEG010000512.1 GCA_022703175.1 Myxococcota bacterium
GTGCTTTACTCAATGGCGAAGGACGGCCTGTTGCCATCCAAGTTCTTCGCGGCGGTGCACCCGAAATACCGAACGCCCCACAAAAACACCATTCTGGTTGGCTGTATTGCGGCGCTCGTGGGTAGCCTCACACCCATCGACGACATCGGCAAGATGGTGAACATCGGCACGTTGTTGGCCTTCGTGATCGTCTGTGTCGCGGTCATCGTCCTGCGCCGCACCAACCCCGATCAACCTCGGCCGTTCCGAACGCCGTTCGTGCCCTGGGTGCCGCTGTTAGGCGTCGTATTCAACGGCTACATGATGTTCGAGCTGGGCTTACTCAACTGGCTACGGCTCCTCATCTGGCTGGCCATCGGTCTGGTGATCTACTTCGCCTACAGTCGCAAGCGCAGCCACGTCGGTAACGCCGTTCAGGCCCCCGATGACGCCAGCCCCGCCATCCCTTGACACCGTTTTGAAAAACTTGCTCCCGCCACGGTAATCGGTTGACGCGTCGGCGCACACCGCCGACACTTAGCCTCATGAACACCCTGCTGCTGTTGGGCCTCCTCATAGGCGCTGGCGGGCCGTTCGACGCCCCTCCTTCAAGCAACGATTGCATAGGCGGACCGCTGACGCTTGAGTGGCGGGACCTGATCAGTATGGGACAAACCGGCGATCGCTTAATGCGCCCCGGCTGCCAGGTGCGACTCGATTCGTCGGGTCGGTTCGGTGCTGGCGCTGCCCACCGACCGTTGGTCGCTGGCCGCCTCAAGCTCGGGAGCTTCTACGTAGGCGACAACGAGATTGGGTACGGCCTCGATATGCAGTGGGGCCCAGAAACGGCCTTTCACGGCAGCCTGGACGGCTACCGCGGCCTCGACCCCGGTCGCGAAGAAATCCGCCTCGTCCCCAACCTCTATCTACCCGAGCCCTGGATGCAAGCAATCGACACCGCGACCTATCCCGCATTGCTCGTAGGCGGTGCCGCGATTGGGACATACATTATCCTGGAGATGCTGAAACACTAGCGCGGGAAAAGTGGCGCGCCTGGAGAGATTCGAACTCCCGACCTGCGGGTTCGAAGCCCGACGCTCTATCCACCTGAGCTACAGGCGCGCGCCGAGCGTGTTTAGCCAAAATTGTTAAGCGCTGCAAGCATTTACGGTTTGGGTCTGGTGTCGCTCGGTTGGGGTGTGTTGCCCTGGTCTGCACCTACTGTAGCCAAACTGTAGCCACAGGCTGAAAAGGTGCGATCCATGCCCCTGGCGGCCTCTTTCCCGAGCGCCGCCGACACGTGCGAGTAAATGTCCAAGGTGGTCTTGACGCTCGAATGCCCCAGGATAGCCGACGCCACAGCCGGGTGAACGCCATCGTTGAGCAACAACGTTGCCGCGCTGTGTCGCAAGTCGTGGAAGCGCACGCGCTCCAAGTCGGCGGCTTTGAGTAGCGGCACCAGGTGGCGACGGGTGAGGTTGCTCTTCCGCATGTAGCCCCCTGCCCCGTCCGGAAACACAAGGGGCAAGGTGCGGTCTTGCTTGGCTTCGTGGGCCATCGACTGCAAGGATTGCGTCTCATGCTCGAATTGTCGGCGCCGATGGTCGCGCAACACAGCCACGGCAAGCCCCGATAGGTGGACAAGGCGCCGGCTGCGCTCGGTCTTCAGGTCGCCAACGGACAGGCGCCCCTTGATCTCGTGCAAGCCGCGCTGCAGTTGCATGGTGCCCGCCTCCAAGTCGAGGTCGCGCCATTCGAGCGCCAAGAGTTCGCCTTGCCGCGCCCCCGTGGTGGCCGCCAGCACAAACAGGGCGTGAAACCTGTCACCGCGCGACGCTTCGAAGAACCGCGCGCACTGTTCGGCGGTCAACACCCGCATCTCGGTCTTTTCACGCCTCGGCTTGGCGACGCGCCCACACACGTTGCGCGAGACGTAGCCCCACCGCTCGGCTTGCTTGAGTGCCGCGTGCAACACCTCGTGCGTCATGGCGCGCGCCCGTGCGCTCTTACCGTCCTCTTGCAGCTTCGAATAGGCGCGTTGCACGTGGCTTGCGCGAAGTGCAGTGAGCCGGACGCCACCGAGAAGCGGATTGATCTTGAGCTTGATCACCTGGTCGTAACGAAGCGCGGTGCTTTCGGCGAGGTTGGCCCGAACTGCCTTGAGCCAGTGTTCCAGGTAGGTGGCGACGGTGAAGCGAACAATGTTGAGGTCGCACCCGTCGGCGCGCACCTCGGCTATCTTGCCGATAACCTCTTGCTGTGTGGCCCCGTAGACCGCGCGGCGCTTGCGCTTGCCGTTCTGGTCGTAGCCAACGGGGACAACCCCGCACCAGAGGCCGTCGGCGCGTTGAAAGACGGTGCCTTCACCTCGGCCGCGGCGGGTCATTGGACTGCCCCCGGTTGCTTGCAAGCGGATCGTCGTCTTCTATTTTCCTCGCTTCCGTGAACCGAGTGCGAGCGAGGTGCCCAAGGCCACAGGCCATCAACAGGACAGGAAGGAAGCTCCCCTGTTCTTCTTCCGCACTGCGCCACGCTGCCCAATGCCGGCGGATCATCGTTGCGTTTTCCGCGGCGCCAAGCTCGGAGACTTCCGGGGACAAACGGACATGAGGCTCGCCGCCGATCGCGCTGTTCAGGTACGCGGCCACCGTAGTGTCTTGCACCCCGCACGCTAGGGCCTTCGCCACCGTGTCGAAGTGGGCGCGGTGCATTTCCTGCGCTAGCGCGTTGTAGCCTAAGACCGACAACCCGTGCCGTTCCATGAGCTTGAGAAGATCCCGGGTTCCCACGCCCAACGCTTTCGCTGCCTTGCGCAAGTTCCCTTCTGCCTTCACCAAGGCGTCGTGGATCGCCACCAATTGGGCGCGGCGCACGCTCTCGGAAGTAAGGTGCTGCGCCAGCTCGTACGGGTCGGCATGCAACGCGGATTCTAAGGCCGCAACCGAGATGGCGCTGGGCCGTTCTTCGCCGCGCTCCATCTGAGAAATGAATATCGGCGACAGATTCACACGCTTGGCGAGGTCCCGCAGGGAGAGCTTTTCCCGCGCCCGAAGCGCTCGCAATGCGGCCCCGAATCCCTCCGCTGGTGGTTTTGGTTTTGGACCTCGGGTCATGCACAGCGATCATATGTGAAGTCCCCCGTACAAAAAAAGGGCCGTTGACAATGTACAGTCCAGACTGTACATATAATACCACGCATCAAAAAACGCAAGCGCCACTGTGCGGGCGCCAACGAAAGGACTAGGAAAATGGACAAGAAGACAGACAGACCCGACCAGGACGACCTCACCGCCGACGGCAACGCGAAGATTGAAGAGGCGTGCAAGTTCCTCGGGGTGGGACGGTCGACGATCTACGTTCTCACCGAGAGCGGCCAGTTGCCGTTCATCAAGATCGGCAAGTGCCGGCGCATCCCGTGGCGCGCGCTGCGACAGTTCAACGCGTCGTGCTTGACCGGTGGCGTCAAAGTAGCGTGACCGAGAAGCGAGCCCGACAGGCGACCACTCCGGCAAGAGACGATCGCCCGCCGAGCCCAGAAAACAAACAGGCCCCGCACGGTTACAGCCGGCGAGGCCCAACGCATTACCCCTCAGGAGGGGGCAACGCAGATGACACATTACCAGAACCCCGATGTAAGCGGCAACGAACAACCCACCAAAACCACGACGATCGCGCCGAACACCATGCGGAGCGGCTTTGAAGGCGTGCGCACCGCTTGGGAAATGGCGGCGTTGATCGAGTCCGATCGCCACATGACGCGGTGCCTGATCGCCGATGTGTTGGAGTTCCTTGATTCAACTCGTGGCGACCTGGAGGCGAAACGAGATCCAAGCCCGCGCCTCGACAAGATGGGTCGTCACCTTGATTTCGTCGCCCGCGACGTTGCACCGAGCGAGATTGGTACCGTGGCCAGCATGGCCGAGGCGATTCTCAATGCGGCGGGCATCGACCTGGACCACCGGTGGAAAAGCCATGCCGACATCTTGCGCGGCATGCTCCCGCGACCTGTCACCGTCCTGGGTGCCGAGCTGACAGAGTATCGCGGGCCGGGTGGCGAACCTGTGGCCGTTAGTGTCGACGGCAAGATCTATGTGTGCGCCTCGCCTGAGGCCACCGCGGCGGTGGGTGGGGTGCAGCCATGAGCGATCACCAATGGGTCATGGATGTGATGGCCAGCGCCCACGTTGAGCCCAACGAATGGAAAGACGGGGGGCCGCTTGGGCCGTTGGTCAGCGAGGCCGCGATCTTCAAGTTGGCCATGTTCGGCAAGAACGACACCGCGCGCGACTTCAGACGCTGGCTGGCTCACGACGTGTTGCCAGCGCTTCGCAAGCATGGCTGCTACCCGGCGCCGCTCGCCCTGAGCATGAACAGTGGCAACGCCACGGTGCGGCCAGTCCCTGAGGCCGAACGGCCCTTCGAGCGCCTGTTCGACGGGGTCAGGTGGGGGGTGACCCCATGACCGCCAAACCCGTTCACAAGCCCGACCAGGAAGCGGCTCGGCTGGC
>JAKLEG010000513.1 GCA_022703175.1 Myxococcota bacterium
CGTTCACCGCGCGCGCCTCAACCGATACGGCCAAGCCGTTGGCTTCTACGCGCCCTGCACCAAATCCTGTCATACTCCGCACAGCGTACCTCCACGAGTGGGTTACCTATGGCCTCCCCAAGGTCCGAGAGCAAGTCGCGATGCAGCAGGTGGGTCGATTCTCAATAATCATCAACGACCCGAACGCCGCTTGACCGAAGGGCTAAGAGCGCACACAACTACCCGGTCGCTAATGACGCCAGGGAGGTCACAAATGTCCGTGCTTGTGGTTGGTTTAAGTTTGGTTGCTGCGTTGTCTGCCCCGCCCGCACCCGGTAGCAACGCCGCGAAGGAGACGCCGGTGTCGAATCCTCTTATTGCAGCGTGGAAAGGCCCGTTCGGCGGTGTGCCACCATTTGATCTCGTCAAGGTCGCCGACCTGAAACCCGCCCTCGAAGCCGCGATGGCCGAGCAACTGGCAGCCATCGACACGATCACGATGGACCCTGCCCCGGCAACTTTTGAAAACACGTTCGCGGCGTTGGAGCGCTCGTCGCGTATGCTCGATCGCGTGGGCACCCTTTACGGCGTTTGGTCGTCGACGATGAGCTCCACCGAGTTCCAGGCTGTGGAACGCGAGATGGAACCGAAGCTGGCCGCCTTCCAGGACAAGATCACGCAAAACGACAAGCTCTTCGCACGCATTGCCGCGGTGTATGACGCTCGCGAAACGTCATGCAAAACCGACGAGCAGAAACGCCTAGCATGGCGTTACTACACCAACTTCGTGCGCGCGGGCGCCAAGCTGGATGCGGCCGCAAAAAAACGCGTCGCAGAAATCAACGAACGATTGGCTGCGCTCTTTACGTCGTTCACTCAAAATGTCTTGGCTGAAGAGTCTGAACAGATGGTGCTGCTCCAAGCCGAAACCGACCTGGAGGGCTTGCCCCCTTCGGTGATCTCCGGCGCCGCCGCGGCCGCCGAGGCGCGCGGACAAAAAGGCAAGTGGGCCATTTTGAACACTCGTTCCAGCGTGGAGCCGTTCTTGTCGTACTCCAACCGCCGCGATCTCCGCGAAAAAGTTTGGAAGAGCTTCGTCAGCCGTGGTGATCACAACGACGCCCATGACAACAAGAAGGCCATCACCGAAATCCTGAAGCTACGCGCCGAACGCGCCAAGTTGTTGGGCTACAAGACCCACGCCCACTGGCGCGTGGAAGACGCGATGGCCAAAACGCCCGAAAAGGCCATGGAGCTGATGGAAACCGTTTGGCCAGCCGCCGTGGGCCGCGTGAAGGAAGAGGTCGCCGACATGCAGGCGGTGGCCAACCAAGAGGGTGCCAAGCTTACGATCGAGCCATGGGACTACCGGTACTACGCCGAGAAAGTTCGCAAGGCCAAGTACGACCTAGATGCCAACGAGGTGAAGCCCTACATGCAGCTTGAGAAACTGCGCGAAGGCATGTTCTACGTCGCGCAAAGGCTGCTGGATCTGCATTTCACACCTGCGAAGGGTGTGCCGGTGTATCACCCAGATGTGCGCGTCTGGCAGGTGAAAGACGGCAAGGGCAAGCTTGTCGGTCTGTGGTACTTCGACCCGTACGCCCGCCCCGACAAACGCTCGGGCGCCTGGATGAATGCCTACCGGAACCAAGAGCGCTTTGACAGCGAGATCACCACCATCGTCTCGAACAACGCCAACTTCGTGAAGGCCGCACCGGGCGAGCCCGTGCTCATCAGCTGGGATGATGCTCGCACCCTGTTCCACGAGTTCGGCCATGCGCTGCATGGCTTGAGCTCCAATGTCACCTACCCGTCATTGTCGGGCACGGCCGTAGCGCGCGACTACGTGGAATTCCCCTCGCAGCTCTTGGAGCATTGGCTATCCACGCCTGAGGTGCTCAACAAGTATGCACTGCACTTCAAAACTGGTAAGCCGTTGCCGAAAGCCTTGGTGGAGAAACTCGACCGCTCTGCCAAGTTCAATCAGGGCTTCAGCACGCTAGAATATCTCTCTGCAGCACTGATCGACATGAAGTTCCACTTGGCGGGCGACCCGACCATCGATCCAGCAACGTTCGAGCAGACCACACTGACCGCGATGGGAATGCCCAAAGAAATCGTGATGCGGCACCGCCCGACCCACTTTCAGCACATCTTTGGCAGCGATGGTTACTCCGCGGGCTACTACAGCTACCTCTGGGCCGATACGCTGAGCGCCGACGCTTTTGAGGCCTTCACCGAAGGCAAAGGCCCGTTCGACAAGGCCGTGGCCAAGAAATTGAAACAGTTCGTCTTTTCGGCCGGCAACACGATGGATCCGGCCGCTGCTTACCGAGCCTTCCGCGGCCGCGACCCAGGCATCGGCGCCTTGATGCGAGACCGCGGCTTCCCGGAACCAGCCAAAGCCGCACCCGCCACCAAGTAAACCCTAGGGTATGGGTTGATGCGTTGGTGGTGGCTATACCTCGGAGTGGGGGTGAGTTGCGCGCAACAAACGGCGCCCACCCCCACCCTCGTGACTCCCGAGCGTGAGTTCGTATTCACAGGCCTCAAGATCGAAGAGCGGCGTCACGGACAAGTGGTTTGGTCGGGGACGGCCAAGAGCGCCAGTGGTAGCCTAAACGAAGCCGACGTGCAGACCGTTGACTTGGTTTGCACAAGCCAAGGCGAGGCGCCCAAGCATTATGATGTCACGGCCCCCAAAGCGCACTTGGGCCTAGATGATGGCGACGCCACGTTTGAAGACGTCACCATCGTTGATGAAGCGGGCGTGACGTTGCGCGCAAAAACTGCACACTACAGTGAAAGCGCGGGCACCCTCGTCGCCGATGGCCCGCTCACGCTTGAGGCGCAGGGTTTGCGAGCGACTGCGAGCAGTGCGGTGCTGACGTTGGCCTCTGGCGTCGTAGAAATTATGGGCCCGGTGCAAGGTCGCTACCGTCGCCCCGCATCCGCCGACGTTACGCCACCACCTCGACCCTAACCTCCGCGACCTTCAGCCCACGTGCTTCGAGCTGTGCCCGCAGGCGCGGCGCCTCGGCTTCCAACAAACGCTTCAGGTTCACATCCACGACGCGGAAGGTGGCCACAACCACACCGTCGGCCACGCTTACGCGGCACGATAAATCGCGAAACAGGTCGTCGTTGATGGCAATTTCGAACGCCGACGAGCCATCCGGTTCGCTCACGAGCAATGCGGTGTCGGCAGCGCCAGCCAAGGCGTCGCTCGATGCTTGCTCGGCCACTTCGCGCCGTAGCACCGGCGGACGAATCGTAGGCGCAAACGGCGGCGGCCGCATCGGCGGTTCACATTCTTCGGCCGCGGCCACCTCGACGGATGTCATCGCCATAACACGGGTCGGAGCATCAGCCGAATCTATTGGCTCAATCTGCGGCGGCCGAAACGCCAGCGTTGGGTCTGCGGTGCTCGTGGGTTCAGATGCGGACGGTGTCACCTTGGTCAACGCGACATCGTAGCGACGCCCCCGTGCGACAGCTTGTGGGGCAACCAACGCCAATACCGACGCCTGTTCCACGGGCGTAAGCTGTTCCTGAGGCGCCTGGGCACGGCGTCCGCGCATTTGGTCGAGATAGCGATCGAACATCTGCTTGGCCCGAGCGGCCGCAGCGCCCGAAGGGGGCGGCAACATCGGGCCAGAACCTAGCGGCGCATCTTCTGGACGTGGGCTCATCGTGGTCTCGCACGCTGCATGAGAACGGCGACGAACACAAGCAACAGCATCGAGGCTTCGACGTGCGACGCCTGACAGCCACCGCAGTGGGAGTCTGACGCCATGCTCAAGGGTGGTGATAGGTCGACATCGCCTTGCTCCACATCTCCCGGTAGCGGGTCCGGCTCATCGCTCGGTCCATCATCGCCACCATCCGGAGCACTCATCACCGTCAGCAAGGCTTCCGCTGAGGCCTCCAAATCGCCATCGAAGGCCGTGAGTCGAAGTCGAAAAACACCTGCCACCGCTGGAGTTACAGAGACCATTGCAGTGTTGGCAGAAACCATAGGCAGGCTCCCACCTGCCACGACCTGCCAGGCAAAGCTCAACGGATCCCCGTCTGGATCGTAGCTGCCGCTGCCGTCCAGCGTGATCGGTGCTCCCACGTTAGCTTCAGGAAAGGTCGCCAGCACCACCACGGGCGGATTATTGACCGGCACGATTTCGTGAAAGCGCGCGTCCAGTTCGGCGAATAAGGCGTGGTCGGGAGACGCGTAACCCAAAGCCCAGAACATCACACCACCTAAGTCGTAGGCCTGGGTCAAATCGAATTTCGCGGCCAACGACGCCGTGTCCTCGCAGAATAGTTGGTGCCATGTACCACTCGCGTTGCTGACTTGGTACGGCGTTTGCGAGTCTTCGTCCCAGAGATTGCCAGCCGCAAAACGTGTCTCGCAATTCTTGAATAGCACCGAGGTGCCATTGGCTGTCTTGGTACCAGGGATCGCATCAGACGTGGTAGGCCAATCCCGGCCGTACAACGGCACCCC
>JAKLEG010000514.1 GCA_022703175.1 Myxococcota bacterium
AGCGTCGTGACGAACTTGAAGCGCGGCTCCTCCAAGTCCACCAACACCCCTGAGTACAAATGCTTTTGTTCATCGAACGACAACGGTTGGGTGCCATGAAACGCGCGCTTGATGTAGCCAAAGCGGTCGGCCTTGACCAAGTTGCCGTGTTCCAGGTCGAACACCAACCCCAACGTCGCGAACTCGGCATCGAACACCGCGTCGGCCAACGGCCAACCGAGCGCCACCAAGCGTTTGCGTACATGCTCATACGCGGTGCGCTCCCACACATCCACGCGGTAGTGAATGAGGGTGTAATCCATGTCGAACCCAACAGCACGAATGGCGCGCAGGTTCAGTGTGCGGTTGCAATAGACGCGGCGACCAGGTTCGACCTGGTGGATGTTTGAAACTGAAGACATGATCTCTCCAACGCGGGCGCTAGCTCGAAGCCTCGGCGGCCTCACCTGAGGTTACCCGCTTCACGCGGCCGAGCACCAGCACCACGACAGCTCCCATAATAAGGCCGTACCCGACAACCGCAACCAAGGTGATTGGCTCGCCCCACACCGCGGTCGCCACAAGCGCCGCAAAGAGCGGTTCCGAAAGGCTGACCACCGAGATCTTGGCAGCCGCAAGATACTTCACGGCGTGGTTGAAACCCGTGTGCCCCACCAACGTGGGGATCGCGGCCATCAACGCAAAGCAGAGCCAGGTGCGAGCGCTGTAGTCGACGAGAGGCAAGCCTTGACTCGTTGCCACGCCAAAGCTCACCACCGCAGCACTCCCATAAATCGCAAAAACGTAAGTGGTGCTATCAAACGATTGGCGCAAGAAGCGCCCCATCAGCAAGTAGCTCGTGAACAACAGCGCCGAAAGAATGGCCAAGCCATCGCCCAATAGGTTGTCGGGGTTCAAGCGCAAATCCCCCAAGCCCAACACCGCCACGCCCACGAGTCCCAGCGCAATGCTTACGACAACCTTCAGGTCCAGGCGTTCTTTCAAAAACAGAATGCCACCCAACGCCGTGAACACCGGGTGAATGGAAAACACCAACGCGGCGTTAGCCACTGTGGTGCGCTGCACGCCCGCGATCCAGGTGAGAAAATGCAGCGACAAGAAGCCGCCGGTGAGCAAAAGCAACGCGACGTCCCGCTTGCTAGGCTTTGCCCGAAGCAACCCGGGTACGCCCCACGGCGCCAGGACCAAAGCGGCCAACAAGAGCCGCCAGCCCGCAATGATGATCGCGGGCGCTTCGCCCAAACGCACCAGGTTACCGGATTGACTGGCAGCTAGAACAGCCACGGCTAAGAACAGGTAGGTCGAACGAGGTGTTGCCACGCCTGGCCTTTTGCCCCGACGAGCGGAGGTTGGCAAGGGCTGCGCCGAGCATTGGCGCGGATCCAAAACGTCGGGATTCGTGCTGGCGTCAAGACCGTACCGCGACCGTCAGGGAGCGGCCCAGCGGGGACACGTACCTCAAACCATGCCGCGTTGCCCCCGAGGCCGTTGAATACGCCCACCGCTCCCTCATGGTCGCGGTACTGACAGGCGCACGTGCCTCACCCGCGTGCCCTGACGGGTGGGAACCGCACCCCGCGCCTTGGAAGCGTCAACAGCGAGGCGATCGCCCGCAGGACGATCAAGGCCGCACCGCATCTTGTTGTTGGCGATACCTACGGGAAATGCAGGTCTGGCTACATCGAGAGCAAGACGGCCCTACTCGTCGCTCGGAGACTTGCCGGTATCGTCAACGACGTCTGCGCTCTTGCGTTTGCGACTGTTGGCCACGAAAAAGCTATCCACGAGCGTGCGTTTGTCGTTGAACAAGAGCGTAAGCTGCGCGCCCATTTGATTGTAGACACGACGTGCGTGGTCCAAGGCAATCGTCCGGTCGGCCAGTGCCTGACTCTCGGGGACGTAGAGCGCTTCGCGCCGCTGTACCGACGCCTTCAAGGCCGCCTGGTGTTTGCCGATCGTGTCGAGGTACTTGCGTTGAGCCGCGTAGTCTTGGTCCTCAGCGAGTCGCCCCATAATGTTTGCCACATAGCGTTCTTGGGAGTCATTGGCCCGGCCCGCCATGCCAGTGGTGGGTGGCACCGCAAACAGCTTCTTGTGACGCGGATCGCTCCGGTCGTTTTTGACCACCACGGTGATCTCCCGCGCCAGCTCCGCCACGGCCTCATCCAACTCGGTATCCAGGTACTCAATCTCGGCAGTGGCCCCGCAACGCTCCTCATGCGCCTGTTGCCAGCGTTCATCGGCTTGCTGCAAGCTCTGACGCGCATGCGAAACGCCCGCCTCCAACGGAGCTGTTTCGGGACGTGATTTCAGTCGCACACTGAGAAAACGCAACGCACTCAAGGTCGTCGTGATGCCATCTTTGTCGTAAAGCCGGTTCATGAATCCCCCAAAACCATCGGCAGAATTGCCGTGCCAATTTGTTCCAACAGCGCCTCGGTCGTGTCAAGCGTGCCGCCCATGGTTGCGCCCCCTCGCCACCAGGTCCCGGCGGTCAGCCGCCAAGATCGGCAACGGCGCCGGGCGCTCTGAACGACGTTGCCAACTTTTGCGTCGCCCCGACCTTAGGTCCCCTTTGCCGCGCCAAGCTTCAGGAGCCCTTGTCACGTCGATGTCCATCGACTATGGCTGCCGCCCCGCGGTGGCGCCAAGAGGGCGATGCGTTAAAAAAACGGTGGCCACACCGGTCGCCGGAGAGTTGTGTGATGGAACAGGAAGACGGTCGAACCAAAGCCGAGATTGCGCGCCGACGTACCTTTGCGATCATCTCGCACCCGGACGCGGGCAAGACCACGCTGACCGAAAAGCTGCTGTTGTACGGCGGTGCCATCCACCTGGCCGGCACCATCAAGCAGCAACAAAACGGCCGGCAAACCACCAGCGACTGGATGGATTTGGAACGTCAGCGCGGCATCTCCATATCCACCAGCGTCTTGCAGTTTGAGCATGCAGGGCGCCGCATGAATCTACTCGATACGCCCGGCCACAACGATTTTTCCGAGGACACCTATCGAACCCTCGCGGCCGCCGACTGCGCGGTGATGCTCATCGACAGCGTCAAAGGCGTGGAGCCTCAAACGATCAAACTCTTTGAGGTTTGCCGGGCGCGCAGCATCCCCATCGTGACCGTCATCAACAAACTCGACCGCAGCGGCCGAGAACCGCTCGACCTCATCGACGAAATCGAACACGTCCTTGGCATCCCCTGCCATCCACACACCTGGCCCATCGGCTCGGGCCCAGACTTTCAAGGCGTCTACGACCGCATCCACCGCCACTTGTTGCGCTTCGAGCGTGCCGAAGGCGGCGCGCGACCGGCACCCATGGCGGTGGCCGACATTCATGCACCCCAGTTTAGAGAAAGCCTTGGCGATTCGGCTCATGATCGGCTGCTTGAAGAGCTGGCGCTCTTGGACGGCGCGAGCAGCCCTTGGGATCACGAGAGGTTTCTGGCAGGCCAACTGACGCCGGTGTTCTTTGCCAGCGCCATGAACAACTTCGGCGTCGAGCCCTTCTTAGACGCGTTCGTCGACCTGGCGCCACCACCCCGGCCTCGCAAAACCAGTGCGGGCATCCTCGAACCCGATGCTGCCGCGTTTTCCTGCTTCATCTTCAAGATCCAGGCGAACATGGATCCGCGCCACCGCGACCGCATCGCCTTTGCGCGCGTCTGCTCCGGCACCTACCGGCGCGAGATGAGCGTCATCCACACGCGCACCAGTAAAACCATCAAGTTGGCCAAAGCCTTTCACTTCATGGCGCAGGAGCGCGTGCAGATCGAAGAGGCCTTCTCTGGCGATGTGATTGGCCTCTGGGACCCGGGAATTCTGCGCATCGGCGACACCTTGGGAGAGCAAGCCTCACTGGAATTTGAAGGCATTCCGCGCTTCTCGCCAGAGCACTTCGTGCGCGTGCGCGACGCCGATCCGATGAAACGCAAACAACTCAAGAAGGGGCTTGAGCAACTCTCCGAGGAAGGCGCGGTGCAGCTGTTCTTCAACCGCCACCGACTCGAACGCGACCCGGTGTTAGGCGCGGTAGGCGTGCTGCAGTTCGAAGTAACCCAGTACCGTCTGAAGGCCGAGTACGGCGCATCAATCCTCTTTGAACGGCTGCCGTACCAGCATGCCCGTTGGATCGAAGGGGACGTCTCTCTCGACCGTTTCGACCGGCCCGGCTACTCGACCTGCGTGTTAGACATCGAAGGTCGGCCGTTGGTGCTGTTCGAGAACGAGTGGGCGATGCGCCGCGCGCCGCAAGACCATCCCAACGTGACATTTATTGCCGCCGTGCAGCCGGGCCGATCGTCCCGAGCCTCCGGTTGAGCCCCCCGCAGACGCGCCGACACGGCAAGCGCTTGCGACCCTACGTCCAGGGTGCTATCGGGCCGCCTGACCATGAGCATGATTCGCCCCGCGACCCCCGATGACCTGTTGCCGCTGAGTATGCGTTTGGCTTCCTTGCCACTGCTGGCCCGCTA
>JAKLEG010000515.1 GCA_022703175.1 Myxococcota bacterium
CCGATGGCGGTGACTCGCTCCCAGGCGACATCGAGAATCCAAGCGATGCTGGCGCCGACTCAGATCAACCCGCCGACGCCGACCAGGGCGACAGTGGCGGCGGTGACAACAACATCCCCCTGGAGGATTGCGGCCGCACCTGGCCCGTGCCCGAAACCGGGACATGCAGCGTACAAAGCGGCAACAACGCCCACCTACTTATCCGCGGCGACATTGTTCTGCCGAACGGCATCTTGGCCGCGGGCGAGCTGTTGACCGTGGATGGCACTATCACCTGCACTGGTTGTGATTGCTCCCAAGCAGCGAACTACAGCGACGCAACGGTGCTCACCTGTGGCAAAGGCATCGTATCTCCGGGCCTCATCAACGCCCACGACCACATCACCTTCACCCAGATGAGCCCGGCCGACCATGGTACTGAGCGCTACAGCCACCGCCATGAATGGCGCAAAGGCCTCAACGGCAAAACCAAGATTCCGGCCACCTCGCTCGGGGCCTCCACCCGCTGGGGCGAAGCTCGTCAAGTCATGGCTGGCACCACCAGCCTGTTCGGCTCCGGCGGCGGCCAAGGGTTCTTGCGCAACCTGGATATGACGGGCGCCAACTTGGTGGAGCTTTCGAGTCATAAAAATGCCCAGTACAATACCTTCCCGCTCGACGACAGTGATGGCACCATGGCCACCAGTGGCTGCAGCGCCTACGGCGTCATCGACAAGCCGGCCGACGTCGTAGGTTACGCGGCCTACGTCCCCCACGTTGGCGAAGGCATTGGCCTGGAGGCGCGCAACGAGTTCTTGTGCACCTCGGGCGCCAGTGCTGGCTCACAAGACCTGGTGTTTGGCACTTCGGCCTTCATTCACGGCATCGGCTTTACGGCGGCAGACATTGGCCTGATGGCGGTGGAGAGCACCGGCCTGATTTGGTCGCCGCGCAGCAACACCGACTTGTACGGCATGACCGCAGATGCGCCACTGTACAATCGTATGGGCGCCACCATCGCCTTAGGCACTGACTGGACGGCCTCGGGCTCGATGAACCTATTACGCGAGCTTAGGTGCGCCGACACCTGGAACAACAGCTATTGGAACGGCTACTTCTCCGATGCAGATCTGGTGGCCATGGTCACCCATTGGTCCGCCGAGCTGATGGGCTTTGAAGATGTGCTGGGATCACTGCTGCCCGGCCGCGTCGCGGATATCGCTATCTGGAATGCCTCAACCCACCCAGGTTACCGCGCCATCTTGGATGCCGACGTGAGCGACGTGGCATTGGTCCTGCGTAGTGGCACGCCGCTGTACGGCGATACCGCGTTGATTACCTTCTTGGCGGTAACACTTGGCGATTGCGAATCCCCCGGGGACGTGTGCGGCATCTCCAAGCTTATCTGCGCCAAACAGGAAACGGGCTCAACCTTGGCGGCGCTAGAGACTGCGGCAGGGACGCCCTACGGGCTGTTCTTCTGTGGCACGCCTATGGGCGAGCCCTCGTGCACACCTTTTAGGCCGGGTGAGTTTGATGGCCTCCCCAACCCCGATGGCTCAGATGAAGATGGGGATGGCGTGCCCGACGCCAACGACAACTGCGTGGGCGTGTTCAATCCAGGCATGCCGCTGTACGACAACCTACAACCCGATAGTGACAGCGACGACCTGGGCGACGCCTGCGACCCCTGCCCGTTGGCCCCCAACACCACCACCTGCCCCACCATCGATCCGAACGACCGCGACGGCGATGGCGTCCCCAACACCTCCGACAACTGCGCGTCGGACGCCAACCCGCTGCAGACAGATGCCGATGGCGACAACAAGGGTGACGTGTGCGACAGCTGCCCCAATGATTCCAACCCCGGCAGTGCAGCCTGCCCAGCATCAATCTATGACATCAAACAGCGCATCATCGCGCTCGGCGAAACGGTGGCGGTACACAACGCTGTCGTCACCGCCAAGAGCACCAGCGCCTTCTTCGCGCAGGTCGACCCGAGCGACGCTGCCTACCAAGGCACAGCGTTCTCCGGCATCTACATCTATACCAACAGTGCACCGACCGTGGCGGTAGGCAACGTGGTGACGGTCACTGGCAAAATCGTCGACTTCCACGGCGGCCTGGAGTTGGACAACGTCACCGTCACAAAGATTGCTGACGGGCCGGTGAACATCCCCGCCACGCTCGTCCTGCCCGCCGACGTGGCTCCGAGTGGCAGCCAAGAAGCGGCGTATGAGGGTGTCCTGATTCAGGTCCAGGACATCACGGTGCTGGACATCACCCCACCCGCACAAGTGGGCGAAACCGTGACCAACGAGTTCTTGGGCACCGGCAATATTTCGGTGGACGATGGTCTCTATGTCATCACCCCGACGCCGGTAGAGGGCCAGATTTACTCAACGATTACGGGCGTATTGCGCTACACCTGGAACCGCAACAAGCTTTGGCCGCGCGCTGCCGCCGATATCACCACCGGCGCTCCCGTGTTGATCGGATTTGCTCCAGCCACGACCTCCTTGGCTCTGGGTGCGGCAGATACCGCTACCACGCCGAAGCTCTTCGTGACGCTCAGCAGCCCGGCCCAGGTCGACACATTTATAGCGGTAACCTCGGAATACCCCGCGATGGTCTCAGTCAAGGGTGGGGGCGTTACCATACTTGCCGGCCAAACCACCGGCGAAGTGCTGCTTTCCGGCCTGAGCCTCGTGACCGATTTGCAGCTGACCGCCACCTTGGGCAGTGCCTCATTGACGTCGTTGGTCACAGTGTGGGATCCGGCTGAGCCGGCGGTGCCAGTGAGCCTCACGCCAGCAACGGCGTCGGTGCTGGTCGATGCCACCCAAACCTTCACGGTCACCCTGAACCACCCGGCCCCGATAGGTGGCCAAGAGGTCGACTTGACCTACGCTGGCGATGCGTTGGCGACGGCCCCAAGCCTTGTGACCGTCCCTGAAGGTGCGCTGACGGGCACCTTTGACGTGACCGTTGGCGCCACCGCAGGCAGCAGCACCGTGACCGCAACCGTGGGCACGACCAGCGTCAATGCCACGCTCACCGTCACGGCGTCCAACCCGGTGGGATTGCTGTTGGCGGAGGTGTTCTACGATCCGGCCGGCACCGACACTGGCCTCGAATGGGTTAAGATCTACAACGGCACCGGCGCGACCATGGATCTCAGCGGCTATTCGCTGGGCGCCAATGGCACGGGCGTGTCCAGTTACACGGTCAAGAAGTACGACCTGTCGGGAACGGTGGCTGCCGGGCAATGCTTTGTAATTGGTGGCCCTTCGAGCACCGCGACTAACTTCAGCCCGGTCTTTCACCAAACGCTCGCAGCCGGAAGCGAGCTGGTGATGCAAAACGGCACCACGCCTGCGCATGGCTTGGCGTTGTTCCATCTGGCAGCCAGCGCAATTGGCGCAACCTCAGTACCGTTGGACAACGTGCTCTACGGCACCGCCAACAACGATAACCTGCTTGGCACGGATGGCCAAAAATCGATTGTGCATGTGGCTGGCGCCGCCTCGGGCAAGTCGCTGCAACGCACAGGGGCCAACACGTGGATCGTCAGCCCTGGAGATCCCACGCCGAACCTTTGTCCGGCCATCCAATAACGTCGCTCATCGGTCACTCACCGTAAACCAGGCGGACCCGAGCCGAGAGTCATACCACGGCTGAATTATGTGGCGGATCGCGTCATCGCGGTCTAGACTCCCGCCTCTTTCGCTTCTCACGAGGGAATCATGTTGAAGATTGTGCGTGCCGCACTCGTGCCTGCCCTGCTCTTTGGCCTCACCGCTTGTACCGATAGCGCTGACAGCAAGCCCAAACCGTCAGGAGGCGATCCTGCCGTCGCGGGTGATCCAAACGGGGGCGACCCCAACGTCGGCGACCATGACCAAGGTGACCCGAACGGTGGCGACGACAACCCACCGGTGACCACCTGCGACCGCACCTGGCCTATTCCGGCGAGCGGCACCTGCGAACTGACAGCGGGCAACAAGGCGCACCTACTCATCCGTGGCGACGTGTTGCAACCCACCGGCATCCTCGCAGCCGGGGAGCTGTTGGCGGTAAACGGCATCATCACCTGCGTGGGTTGCGATTGCTCCCAAGAGACCGCCTACAGCGACGCTGCCCTCCTCACCTGCGGCAAAGGCGTCGTATCGCCCGGGCTCATCAACGCCCACGACCACATTACCTTTACGCAAATGTCCCCGGCCAACCACGGCACCGAGCGCTACAAACACCGGCACGAATGGCGCAAGGGTTTGAACGGTAAAACCAAAATTCCGGCCTCCTCCAACGCCAACTCCACCGAATGGGGCGAAATGCGCCAAGTGATGGGCGGCGCCACGAGCGTCTTCGGTTCGGGCAGCGGCCAGGGCTTCATGCGCAACCTGGACATGAGCGGCAACGCTTTGGGCGAATTGTCGAGCCACAACAACGCCGAGTACAACACCTTCCCACTGGATGATTCCGACGGCACGATGAGC
>JAKLEG010000516.1 GCA_022703175.1 Myxococcota bacterium
CTCTTCCTTCTTGCCCGCGAACTTCTGCTCGTTCTTCTTGGTCTTGTCCGGCTCCTTCAAAACCAACTTCGCGAAACGGTTCGGGTTCTTAAAAAGGTCTTCCGAGAGGCCCAACGGGTCGCTCGGGGTGATGCTTACCGCAATCAAAAAGAAGATATGCGCGATGAGCGACAGGCTCATGACCTTGGAGAAGTAGAAATCCATGGTCTTGAGAAGGGGACTCTCGGCCATACGCACCGGCGCGCGGTATTGAATAACAAAGGTGATGTCGCCAACTTGGACAGCCACCTTGTCATACAAGCCCAGCTTGTAGCTGTTGCGCTTGATGCCATCGACCTGCGCCTCGGTTACCTTGTGCTGCTTGTCGAGAGCCGCGCGGTCATGAATATGACCTTCGGCGTCCCGGACCTCGATGGTCATCGCATCGGTCCAATTGACGAGAAAATCCTTGGCGTCGGCGCTGAGGATAGGGAAACGCTCACCCGGCATGCCTTCGGCAACCACCCGAAATTCGTTTTGCAGGTCGTCACCGATGTGAACCGCTTGCGGCGCCGGGTAGTTAACCACGCCCAACACCGACTCCCGCCAGAGCATGCTCACTTCGAGCGTTTTTTTCTCTTGGCTCGGACGGTCGGAGCCACGCGGTGCTTCCTTGAAGACAAAGGTGGGAATCCCAGCCTCATCGCGCTCCACATCGGGCAAGCCCATATGCGCGTGCTCTGCTGATAACCCAGCGCCCCGATCTTCCGGTCGGCGGGTGGTAGGCTCGTTGTCGCCGCTATTTCCCTGGTGAGTCATTCGCTACCTCGCGTTCCCCTCATTGCGGACACAATTCTAAATGCTTAGAGCATCCCGGGCGAAGCCAAGAGCTCCGGAACAAAATTCTCGCGTAACCGAATCAGGCTTGAAAACCGACTGAGCTTGCGGCTCACGACATACGAGCCTTCGGGCTTCGTCAACTCGCCTTCGATAATCTGATCGGAAAAATCAATGACGGTGCGCTTCTTAAAAGCAACCTTGTCACTGCCGCCGGCATCCTCTGCCATCGCGATGCCGCTCGTAAATGTCACGGCCATCACCACCGCAAGCATCAACGCTTTCATACTCTACTCCTCCTCGGGAACCACTCTGCAACGCGCGCAACTAACTCTGACTATCACGCGTCTGTCAACCGAATCTCTATCGGGATTCCATCCGCAGATCGGACATCAACCCGGCTGTTTAGCACTCTCCGGGGCTGGCCCCGTAGCTTCATCCAGCTTCGAGGACCCACCCGGAGTGGGCGTATCAGCGCCTTTCGCAGGCTCCGGCACCGCGGCTTTCTCTTCAACCTTCACGTCCTTCTTCGGTTCGTTGGTGGCCGGAGCAGGCTCCGCGGTGGCCTCTGCAGGCTTGCTCTCGGCGGGCGGCGGCTCGTTCGTCGCAGCTGGGACAGGGGTCGCAGCGTCGACGCCATTGGCAACCGGAGGTGCCTCGCCGCCTTCGGATGCGGGCGGGGCAGCATTTTTCTCCGCCTCAAGCATCGACTTGACCGTCGAGATCAACTGATGCACCGGGTGGTCTTTGGCCAGACCTTTCTTTACGTCGGTGTAGGCCTCGAAATACTTCAGCGCGCAGGTATTGTCGCGCATCTGCCCCATGCAAATGTTGCCCATTGCAAACAATGCTTCGGTCTCTTTGGGGCACATCTCATAGGCCTTGCCGAGCTGCTCGACCGCCTCTTTCCCCTGTTGGGCGCCTTCTAACGCATAGCCCAAGGCCATCGCGGTGGTGCAGTTCAACATGCCCTGATCGATCGCGCGACGATACGCGCTCGAAGCCCGGTTGTAGTCCCGAAATCGCAACGAAATGGCACCGATATTTGCCAGGGACGTGGCATTTTGGGGGTCGAACTTCAACGCCTCTTCGAACTCGGCAATCGCCAGCTGATGCTCACCCCGCTTGAACGCCAGCAAACCTAAATTCACGTGAATGGTCGCGTCTTTTTCGTCGAGCTTTAAAGCGTTTCGGAAGAAGGTCTCGGCCAACTGCACTTTCCCTTCGTCCGCGTAAATGAGTGCCAGGGTCTTGATGGCCGCGACGTTATTTTGGTCGCGCAGCAGCACCTTGCGGGCCTTTTCGGCGGCCGCCTTGTACTTCTTCTCCAGGCGCAACACCCCCGCCAGCGTGTTCAGTAGATTGACGTCGTCTGGATTCTTCTTCAGCGCGGTCTTAAGAACCTCCGACGCGTCCTTTTCCTCGCCCGTGGCCACGAGTGCCCGCGCCAGGTTGGTGGCCGCAGCAGGATTCTCGGGTTCCAGGTCCAACACCGCCTTGTACGCCGCCACGGCGCCCTTCATGTCACCCGAACGCTCCAAGGCAATGCCTTCGTTGACCTTGGCCCCCTTGTTGGCCGGATCAAGTTTGGCCGCCTCAGCGAACAGTGCCGCGGCATCCTTCCACTGGTTGCCTTTGGCTGCCTCGACGCCGCTCTCAAACTTCACTTGAGCAGGCGGTTTGCCGGTCGCCACAACCGGAGCCGCTTTGGGGGTCGCATCTTGTTGTTTCGTGCCAGCGCAAGCCGCGAGTGCTAATGCGGCACAGCAGACGCCAATCTTCAGCTGGATCAACTTCATGGCTGCACCTCCACGAGCGCCGGAACTTCAAAGACCTTCTCGCTGGCAATGAGCGAGTACTCGCGAATCTCCGGGAACCGCTGCGGTTCGTAGGTCTTCATGGCCTCTTGGGTTTTGGCCAACCAGTCGTTGTAGATCCCAAGCTCGTAGGCCTTGTTCAACGCCTTATCGAATGCCTCGACCGCCTTCTCTTCCAACGGGAACGCCCGCGTCTGCAACTCTGATTGGAACATTGCGCACTGGTCGTCGTCGAATCGACGCGGACAAGGAACCTGGAAGATCTGCTGGGCTAAGTTCTGATAGACCGTGCCAATGCGATACAGCGACGCGATGCCGTAATCGCCTTGGCCGATGCCCAGCACTTGGGTGTAACGCTTCTGCAGCTCATCCACCGACTTGGTCTTCTTGGCCAACTTGTCGGCGAGCTCGCGCTCATTGCCGGTCAGGTTGAGCGCCATAAAGCTCTGGTAATCAGGCTCCACCTGCGCAAACGCCGCGGCCGCAGCAGCCTCCAGTGGACAGGGCTTGGCTTTGTCATCCGCCGACAGCTTCGGATACGACTTGAGAATTGCCTCGTAGCCTGCTTTCACTTCCTTGTCCTTGCCTTGCTTCTGCAACGCCTGGATGACCTTGAAATCCGCGCACAGCTCGCGCGCAGCATTCGCCACTCCAGCCATCTTTGTATAGTTTGTGAAGTGAGCCTGGGCTGCCTTGTAGTCCTTCTTCTTGTCGAGCAGGATGAGCCCAATACGCCATGCCACATCGGGGACGTCCTTCGCCTTCGGGAAGTCCTTGATGTACTGCGCAAACGCCTTCATCGCTGCGTCGTACTCGCCCAAACCCTCGCGCAATAGGCCTGCGTTGAACAACGCATCGGCGCGCTTGTCGCCATTGGGGAACTCCGCAGCGTACTTGTCGTACCAGTCAGCAGCGGTGTCGAACTCGGCCAAGCGCCCGTTGAAGGTCGCGAGCATAAACATCACTTGCTCACGCAGGCTCTCAGGGGCCGGCAACGCGGCGCCATCCTTCTTGGAATCGGCGTTGTCCTTATCCGAGACCTTGAAGTCTTTGTAGTCCTTCACGGTCATTTCCACTACGCCGAAATGACCGTGAAGGACTACAAAGACTTCAAGGTCATTTCGGCGTAGTGGATCGACTTCTCCAAGAAGTTCGACTTGTCGTAGTTCACCACGGTGTTAAACAGGCCCACCATCACGTACTTAGACTTCGGGAACTCACGCACGAATTCCGCGTAGCGATCGGCTATTTCGAGGGGCTGCGCCTTCGGCTCATACACGAAATGGATTTCGTTGAAGCTCGCACCTTCCACCATTTCGTTGACGCGGACGGCAAACTCTTTGTCCGACACCAACAGTTCCTTGCCTCTAAACTTGCGACCCCACTGGTTCAGCTGGGTCCAATCCTCGCGTACGTTGAACGATTGCAGGATGGACTCGGCCGCCAAATGCGCCATCTTGTCTTTCGGCCAACGATCGATGATCTCGCCAAACCGCTTCGCGGCTTCTTCGAATTGGTTGCGCACGTAGTACAAACGTGCACTCTTGAACTTGATCTTCACAACTTCGTCATCTTCGGGCGCGACGCTGACAAAGTTATCGCAGGCATCGGCCAACGCGCGCTCGACATCGGTGAGCGGCTCGGCGTCATACTTTTTGCCCTTCTCAAGGTCTTCCAGCTTCTCAAGTTTGGAGAGCGCTCCCTTAGACTTGGTGCCCTTCTTCTCTTCAATCTTCTTGCCCAGCTCTTCCTTGACGCCAGAGTAGACTTTTTCCCATGCCAAAATGGCAGTGTAAGACGCAGGCTTGACGAACTCACCCTTGGGATTCTCGGAGGCCACGCGC
>JAKLEG010000517.1 GCA_022703175.1 Myxococcota bacterium
GTGCGCATCGTCGCGCCGCACAAAACCACCGCACTTTTCGTTGGCGAAACCGGCACCGGCAAAGAGCTGTTGGCGCGCCTGTTGCATCAAGCCAGCGACCGCGCCCACGCAGCTTTCCTGGCTCAAGATTGCGGCGCGCTCACCGAAACTCTCTTGGACTCCGAGCTATTTGGGCACGTGAAGGGCGCGTTCACCGGAGCCGTCAACACCCATCCGGGCCTGTTTGTCTTGGCCGATGGCGGCACGATTTTCCTGGATGAAATCGAAAACATGTCGGCCGCGCTGCAAGCCAAACTCTTGCGCGTATTAGAAACCGGCGAGGTCCGCCCGGTGGGTGGCAGCAAGGTGCGACGTGTGGATGTACGGGTCATCGCGGCCACCAACCAAGAGCTTCTGGATGCGGTACAGCGGGGCCGACTGCGCGCCGACCTCTACTACCGCCTGAGCACCTTCCCGATCACGATTCCACCCTTGCGGGCGCGCCGCGAGGACATCCTGCCGCTCGCCGAGAGCTTTCGACTGAAGGCAGAACAAATGCTGCGCCGCCACACCACAGGCTTTGACGCCGACAGCCGCGCACAGCTGTACGCTCATGACTGGCCCGGCAACGTCCGCGAGCTGCGCAACACCATCGAGCGCAGTATCCTATTTGCGAACGACGACGCGCCCTTGGTTGTACGCCTGCCACCCGCCGCGCGAACCGCCGCGGCGCTCAACCCAAGCGGTAATCTCGAAGAGCGGCTGCACCAACTTGAGCGTTCGCTCATCCGCGATGCGCTGCTGCGACATGGCGGTGTCATCCGCCGTGCCGCGCGCGAACTGGGAGTCAATGCGATCACGTTGGGGCGCAAGATCAAAACGCACGGCCTACAACGTGAACTGGCAATCGAACGCACAGAGCCATTGCCTAGCGAAAAATCGTGACTAGCTTGCCGTCACGCGGGTAGCCACGCACCCCGTCGCACAGCAATCCTTAGGAGGTCGTCATGTCACTCATTGGCAAACAAGCACCCGAGTTCAAAGCCGCCGCAGTCCTAGGCGACAACACATTCAAAGATGATTTCAGCCTCAACGACTTGAAGGGCAAGTACGTCGTGCTGTTCTTCTACCCGCTGGATTTCACCTTTGTGTGTCCCACCGAAATTTTGGAGTTCAACCACAAGCTCCCGGCGTTCAAAGAGCGCGGCGTCGAGGTGGTGAGCGTCTCCGTAGACTCCAAGTTCAGCCACCTGGCCTGGAAAAACACCCCGGTGGAAAAAGGTGGCATTGGCGCCATCAAGTTCCCGATGGTCTCCGACATCAACAAAGAGATCAGCCGCGCCTTCGACGTCTTGACCCCGCAAGGTGACGTCGCGCTACGCGGGACGTTCCTCATCGACCGCGCGGGGGTCGTCAAGCATGCGGTCGTCAATGACCTCGGCCTCGGCCGAAACATCGACGAGACGCTGCGCATGGTGGATGCCCTGCAACACCTGGAGGCACACGGCGAAGTCTGCCCGGCCAACTGGCAAAAGGGCGACAAGGCGATGAAGGCCACTGCCGATGGCGTTGCTAAGTACCTGACTGAGCACAAGAAATAGGTCGTTCAGCCGCCGAAATGGTCAAAACCACCCCGGGGTATGGGGCCGCCTTGCAGGCTCAACCCCGGGCGTTTGACCACCCGCCCAACCGCTGTCAGCGTCTCCCCCACGCGCGCCGCCACGCGCTTGAGTCGTGGCACATCGCGTTGACGGGTCGCCACCACCAGTTCGAAATCTTCGCCGCCAGTGAGCGCCCAGGTGTACGGATCGGCTCCAAGCGCAGAGGCCACGCGCCCCAGACCAGGCATCTGCGGCAGCGCTTCGCGCACCAGCTCCACTCCCAGATGCGGTGGCACCAGATGAAGGGCATCTTTGGCCAGACCATCGGAGATATCGGCGGCGCTGGTGACCAGCCCCGAGCGCGCCAACGCCAACCCCAACGCCACCTGCGGGCGCGGCCGCAGTTGCCTGGCCAAGAACGACCGTGGCGCTCGTTGCCCCTGCCGCAACAGCGCCAAACCTGCCGCGGCGCCGCCCAACGAACCGCTCACCAGCACCACGTCCCCGAGGCGAGCATGTTGTCGGCGCAACAGCGCGCGCAGCTGCCCCTCACCGACCACCGTCACCGACACAATCATCGGCCCATCTACCCGCGACAAATCGCCACCCACAAGCGGTGCCCCGAACGTCCGCCCCACGCGGGCCAACGCCGTCATCAAAGCCAAGACATCGGCCACGTGGTCGCGGGTGCGCAGGCCCAACGACAGCATCAGACAGCGCGGCTTGGCCCCCATGGCCGCCACATCGGAGAGATTCGCGGCCGCCGCTTTCGCTCCCACGTCGCTGGGCGTCGCCCAGGCAAAATCGAAGTCCACCCCTTCCACCAGCATGTCGGCAGAGAGCACCGCCCCAGGGCCGATATGCTTTAGGACCGCCGCGTCATCACCAATCGACACCAGCACGCCGGGCGCCTTGAACCTGCCGAAGCGCTCGGCGATGAGTTGCAAGAGTCCATGCTCGCCCACATCCCCTACGGCTTGGTGCGTGCGTGCGCTGCCGCTCAGTTTTACCATGCCCCAGTTGTTGCCATCGTTCGGCGGCCCCGACAAGCACCTGATGCCTTGCGGAAGGCCGAGCGATGGGCATAGATGAGAGACGAGGCTCCATGACGATGCGACAGTTGTTCCAACCCGTGCGTGGTTTGACCCTGGTGGCGTGGCTATGGATGGCCGCAGCTTGCGGCGACAATACGCTGGCGTCTGAGGCGCCGCGCATCCGCGTCATTCCCCAACCGGCAGGGAGTCAATTGCCGCTCACCACCCCGGTCGGCATCGATCTGGGGCAAGTGCCTTTGTTTGGCGTCGGCACAGCGCGCTTTGCCATCGCCAACGACGCGGCCACACTCTTGCGCATCGCCACCGCGACGATCCAGACAGCCACTGGGGGCAACTTTACCGTCGAGCGCTTCAGTCCCGAGGTGGGAGCCTACGCCGAAGATGGCTTTCTCGAAGTCAGCTTCGTGCCCGAGGCCGCCGATCGCATCGGCGAAGCCACCCTCACGCTCGCCACCAACGCTGGCGAGGCCGGCCATGAGCAGGTCAGCATCCGCGTGCGCGGCATCGGCTTGTGGGTTGGCGACCCAACGTTGCGGGTCTGCTACGGCGGCAACTGCTACCCGATGGCTGCCTGCCCGGATCGCGGCGACGGCATCACCGAATGCCTCTTGCCCACCTTAATATTTGGCAACGTGCCACTCGGCAACACCGCCACCCAAGAGCTGCGCCTCGAAAACGCCCCGCCCGCCAACACCTGCCTGCTGCCCCCCGGTACCCCGGCATGTACCCCGGTCTGCCGCCTGACGTTCGCGCCCAACCCGGCTGGCGAAAACCTAGGGTTCGGCTTTGTGCCCGCCGATCAAGGTTTTGCGATGGCAGGCAACATCGCCTTACCGTTTGCCATCGACCCAGCCAATGCCACATGTGGGGTGGCGGGTGAAATCCGGGTGCTCACGCAGTTTGCCGCAGGTCCAGTCGAACGCGATGGCAGCGCCACGTTAGTGTTGGAAACTGACGACCCCACCGCCCGGGTGGTCCGCATTCCGGTCACCGGCAGTGCCCGCATCGCTCCCGTGGCCGTTGCAGCCCCGATGGATTGCGCCGTGACCCCGCCCCCCAACTGCACTGTCCTTGGCAACGTCCAACCGCTCGACCGCGTCTACCTAGATGGCACGCAAAGCTACGACCCGCGCGATCCGCTCAACCCGACGCTCATCCGCCACCACAGCTGGAGCATCATTGACTATCCCACGGGCGCAAACCCCTACGATTTTGCCGTCCTAGGGCAAGAGGATGCGCAGTTCTCGTTTTGGTTGCCCCTTGCCGGGCGTTATCTGGTGCGGCTCACGGTGGCCAATGAGCTAGGCATCGAAAGCGGCGTCAGCGATAGCTCCGACGTCGAAATCAATGCCATCCCCGACAGCCGCGTGCACGTGCAATTGGTCTGGGACGACCCCGAAAACGACCAAGATCTGCACGTCACCCACGCCGATGTCGCCGACAGCGTCTGTAACCTCGTCAGTGACTGCTACTGGGGCAACTGCAAGCCAAGCTGCCCGGAGGGTGAGGGTTGCCAAGGCCCGCCGCCGCAATGGTTTGCTGGCGCCGATGTGCGCACCGGCCCCAACCCGCGCCTGGACATCGACGATACCGCAGGTTTCGGCCCCGAAAACCTCAACATCGACGAGCCTAGCCCCGGCACCTATCGCATCTACGTGCACTTTTATGGCGCGGTGGACCTGAACAGCACTCCCACCCAAGCCACCGTGCGACTCTACGTCGATGGCCAACTGCTCCTGGAAAGCCGCCGAGTCCTGCACCGCAATGACCTGTGGCGCATCGCCGAACTCCAGTGGCTAAACGATGGCACCCACGCCATCGTAACGCCCA
>JAKLEG010000518.1 GCA_022703175.1 Myxococcota bacterium
AGCCCGGCACCACGGCGTTCTACGAGCGGCTCGGGTACAAACCGCTTGTGAACTATCAACCGATGTTGTGCCAGCGGTGATATTGTGGTTTTGAATGCTTTTGGTAAGGAATTCAAGCCGTTACAGCTCTCTGATCGAGCCGAGCTAGAGCCCTTTCTTGGGCGCTTTCCGCAGCCGTTGTCGGGTTATACCTTTGCCGGGCTGTTCGCCTGGGCCGAGGCGTTCTGCTACAGCTACCATCGTTTATCAGCCGAGGCGCTCTTGTGGGCGTGCGTCTATCCGTGTGACAACGGCATGAACCTGGTGCAACCGATGGGGCGTCTGAGCGAGGCTGAGCAACGTTGGTTGGTGCACGCAGTCGCCTCTCACCCTACGCCGTTGTCGATGCACGGCGTGGGGGATGTGTTCCTCGAATGGCATCCGTGGTTGGCGGCGCATGTGCGCGTCGAAGAAGACCGCAATCGTTTTGACTACATTTACGACGCCAAGGCTCTGGCGACCCTTGAAGGTCGCGATTTTATTAAGAAACGCAATCTGATCTCGCAGGCTACCACGCACACAGCATGGCAGGTTGAGCCGCTGTCAGAAGCGAACCTGGAAACCTGTGTGGCGCTCGCCGTGGCCGCGCGAGCGGAGATGCCAGACGATGAATCTTCCTCTTTTAGACTAGAAAATTTGGCGCTGGAGCGAACCTTGCAAAACTTTCAGGCGCTGGCACAACAAGGCATCCTGTTGCGTATGGACGGCAAGCCAGCAGCGTTGTCCATTTTCGAACGCCAAACTGCCGATACTGCGGTGATCCACTTTGAACGCGGCCTGCGTTCGTTCAATGGGGCCTATCAGTTGGTGAACCGTGAGGCTGCTAAGGTGCTTTGGGCCCAGGGTTATAGTTACATTAATCGCGAGGATGATGTCGGCGTGGAAGGGCTGCGCAAAGCCAAACTGTCGTATCGGCCGCACCATCTCGAACGTTCATACGTTCTCCATTTTGACGACAAAACGACGTGATTTCAGTAAGGTACAGCGGAGCCTCAGGGGGGCTTATGAGGAGACGTAGTCGACCCCAATGAGCGATTCGCACTGGCTCCAAGATGCCGAAAAAATCCAACGCCTGGCGCCGACGCGGGTGCTGTTTGCATGCGTGGCCAACTCGGCTCGCAGCCAGTTAGCCGAGGCGATTGCCCGCTACTTGGCCCCGACCACGGTGACCGTGGCGAGTGCCGGATCGACGCCTACACAGCTGCATCCCTTGGTCGCTGAGGTGCTGGCGGAAATCCGCTTGGACGTCCAGGGGCAGGTGGCCAAGGCTTTGACGGACGTCGTTACGACACGGTTTGACGTGGCGATTACTCTATGCGACGCGGAGGTGTGTCCGGTGGTGGCCGCAACCCATCGTTTTCATTGGCCATTACCAGATCCGGCAGGGGTCGAACCAGAGGCACAGGTCGCGGCGTTTAGGCGCGTGCGCGATGAACTCTGGCGGCGGTTGTTCGCCATTTGGCCGCGGCAGCGCCAAAGCCCCAAACACGCCAAATAGAGGCCGCTCGATGATTCCAGTGCTGCTATTGGTCGCATCCAACGTGTTCATGACGTTTGCGTGGTATGGCCACCTGAAGGGTCACCGGGATTCGCCCCTTTGGATTGTCATTATCGCAAGCTGGGGCATCGCTTTTTTCGAGTACTGTCTGCAGGTGCCCGCCAACCGCATCGGCGCCAAGAGTGGTTTCTCCGCGGCTGAACTAAAAACCATCCAAGAGGTCATTACTCTCGTGGTTTTTGCAATCTTTTCGATAACTTACCTAGATGAGTCGCTGCGCTGGAACCATGCCATTGGCTTTGGGCTCGTGGCGTTAGGGGCGACGTTCGTGTTCAAGCCCTGGTAGGGCTACGGAATGACTTCGTAATCGAGGCCAAGATCGAGGGCACTCACGGGCAGGTGGTGGTGCTCAAGTGCGCGTTGCACCCGTGGAGTCACATGGGTCAACTCGCGAATCAGGTGTTTTACGCTGTTGCAGACCAGCGTGTGGCCACTCTCACCCCAGCGTCGCTGTTCATGGGTGCACAGGCAGCGGCCACCGCATAGGCCCAACACCTCGCATTCGGTGCACGGGCTTTGGACTGGCCAGCGTTTTTCTAGCATGGCCGGGGTGCTTTGGGTTATTTGCCCCGCAACGTTGTGGGGGCCGCCGCGCATCACCGGGCAGGGGAAGAGGTGGCCATCGGTGGTGATGGTCCACATCGTGTCCCCAGCACCACACCGGATGCCGGAGGTGTGCCGACCGGTGATGAGGTCGTGACACAGTGTCGCGAACGGCACAATGCCGTAGAGGTGCCCGCGTTCCTCCAGGGCTTGTACCCAGTGTTCGATGAGCATGCTGACCTGTGGATTGTACGAATCGGCGAACCAGCGCGTGAGGAAGTGCCTATCGAGGCGCCAATCGCTAGCGTGAAATTCCACGTTCAGCTGCCAGTAGATGCAGTTAAATGCAAAACCCTGATGATGCACAAAGTGCTCCACCGCCTCCAGGATACGCATTCCGGGAGAGACGGTCATTCGCACATCCACCCGCCCTTGGTAGCCGCGCTGACGCAAGCGTTGCGCTTGGGTGAGTGCTTTTTCGTAGACGTTTGGACCGCGGGCGCGGTTGGTCACCTCCGGTGGGCCGTCCAGCGAAATGGCCACGACGTCGATTTTGGGCAACAGCTCAGTGGGGATGCGCTCCAAAAGGAGTCCGTTGGTTTGCACCACCACATGTTTAGGGTGGGTGAGCGCCAACAGCTCCGTCATCAGTTCCGGCTTTAGGAGCGGCTCACCGCCGTAGAATTGCAGTGCCAAGTCGGGATCTTGGTTCAGGAACGTCGCCAACTCCGAGACCTTGTAGGTCACGTCGCGGTCGAAGCGGCCGCGCGACTCTTTGGCGTCACAATAGGCGCATTGGAGGTTGCAGCCTTCGGTGAGGTAGATGAGGTAATACATGCGGCGCTCAGCATGCCAGGCTGGGTGTCGTACAACAACGTTTGCCGTGACCGGTAAGCGAAATTAGAGCGCGGGCAAGGGCGTTGAGAACTCGCTGGTTCTGGCCGAGTTGTCCGTGAGTGTTGCGGTGAAATTCCAGGTCCCGGTTGGGAGGGCGCTGCGCGGATAGCCGACGGTCCAGATGGTAGATTCATTGCATAGGACCGATCCAAGATAGATCTCGCCTTGGGGGCCATGGTCGAGAAAGAGTTCTGCCAGGCCAGCCACAGGGCACGTGCCGCTGAGTGTTGCACCATCCCATGCAGTCAACTGCGGTGGCGCAACAGGAGGTGCTGTGGCGTAGGCAATGCCCACGAGGTTGTCGTGGATCGAATTCTGCGTGATTGTGACGGTGCTTGCAGAATCCAGATCATCGGCCAGCGCGATCGCGGCAAAGGGACCACTTAGACCGTAGATATGATTGCCTGGGCCGATGGCGCCGTGGGCACCGTTCAAGTGGATGCCGCCGCCGATACCGCCTGAGGTGGCAGGACGGATTTCGTTGCCGACAATCTCGACCTTGGGGCTGGAGCTGCCAAACGGCACGCTCATCGCCTGGCTTGTGCCGACGAAAAGGTTGTCGCTGACGGTGGTCACTTGCCCGGCATCTGATGAAAAGAGCTGGAGGCCAATGACGGCTCCGGCGCTTATGGCACGGGTCGACGGATCGAAGCCAAACGAGTTTTCACGCACGACGCAATTTCCATAGGCCTGCACGCCGACCGTGACGTTCGCAAACACGTTGCCCGGCCCGGCCGTGCTGTTGGTCGTCGATAGGGCATCGAATCTTCCTGAAAGAAAACGGCAGCCAGCAATTTGACTGCCGTCTTGGGCCGACAGCCCCACAGGCAAGTTAACCAAGGACAGCCCAACCATCAGTGAGTTCGTAAGTGACCAGGTGTTTTCGGGACCATTGGCGTCCGTCCATTCAACAACCACCCCGACGTCACGGGCATCGAGGCAGTCGCCGTTTAGACCGCCGAACGTCGTGCCCTCGAACACGATGCGCGCGGGGGCGTGAGGGGGGAAGATCGTGGCGTCAAACCGAATGGTGTCGGCCTCGGGCCGGTTGGCTGCGATCTGTATTGCCTCGACCAACGATAGAGCTGCACCGGCTTGCTCGACCTGGGTGATAGACCTGCCGCCGTCGAGCTCGGTTGTGACGGCATTGACCGTGAGCAGGTTACCCTCGGGACAAGCAGGAATGTCCAGCGTGGCCACGTAGTCGGCCCAAGAACCAGTGGGCTCGGGGTCTGGCGCGTGATTGCAGAGGACGCTTGGACTGTTCTCCGTGCAGGCTACCATCAGTAAGCTTGAGCGCCCACAGGCCGCCACGGCGCAGGCCCATATGAGGCCGACTGTCCCAAAGGCCATGTGCCTGGCCAGGTTGTGAAGCCTCGTGAGGGTCTGGGTGGGAGTCCTTATAAGTGCCATGACGC
>JAKLEG010000519.1 GCA_022703175.1 Myxococcota bacterium
GATTCAACCCAAGATAGAACAACTTCCCCTGCGCTGGTGGTTCGTGGCCCATCATGATGATTGGCCGTACACCGACCCGTTCGCTTCGGGATCAGGATTTGGGCAACACGCCCTTGTTGCCACACACCAACGCAGGCTCCACCGACCAGCTCACCGCGCACCCCGTGGAGGTGGCCGTTACCAACAGCAACGTGGCTGTGCCAGACGGCCGCGGCACAATGTAGTTCGTAGGCGTGCCCTGTGCACCCACGGACCAAACGTCGACGTTGTCGGTGCTGATCCTCGGTGGAGAACACACCGTCACCGCTGGGTCGCCCCCTGAAGCTGCGTCACCGGCCTGGTGGGAGTCGGTCGACATCGAATCGCCCGTTAGCGTGGTGTCACCCCCATTTGCCCTGTCGTCGCCGAGGGTCGCTGGTTGTGAGAGTCGGGGACTCGTGTAAATGCACGCACCTACCGCCCACGACGACAGTAAAGACAAGAACCTGAAACCCTTGAGAAAGCGCCGCTCGCCCATCGGTCTAGGTTACCATTCCGCAGGAGTGACACCAGCATCGGTTCATTAGCGACGTCGGGCAAAAAATGTTTGCCGTGGGGGAGCACAAAAGCACGAGAAGATCATCGTCATGGAACCTTGACGGACCTCACCTGGAAGACCGCAATAGTCTAGAATCACTAGAGATTTTACAGTTTTGTCACCGGCCGATCAGGTTCATTCCATGTTGCCCGTCAACATCGAAGCGTAGGGCCTCCCGTCGAAGCGGCCGTAGGTGGTCCTCCGTGAGTCACTGCCATCACAGACGGTTTCGAGAGCGCGCCAGGGACTTCCATCCTTCCATTCGTACTTGAGCGCCGAGGGGCAGCTCAGCACATGTTGCCGTTCGGAATGCGGGGTCGGCCAATCTGGTCGGCAGCCTCCCGACCATTGCCCACTCGCCCGCGGGAGGCAGGGCGAGAACGATCGATGGCCATGGAACCTGGCAGCCTGACCCAACCCTATCCTGGCTACGGCCTCTGGTGCGTCTGTGACGCTATGTCGCAAAACGCCGCCTCCTAAGCGGCAGCTTCTAACTCCTCGTTGTGCAGTAGACGTGTCGCGTCGTAAGGCAGCTTGGTCCTCATCACGTGATACGAAATCCGCAACAGATGTCGCGCTACAGCCACAATTGCGATGTTGAAGCGCCCGCGATGCGCCTTGACGCGCTCGCCGATCGCTCGAAGTGGAGCGGCTTCTGACGACTTGGTGCGCGTCATCACAGCATGCGCCGACTGCACGAGCAGACTCCGCAGATGGCGACAGCCTTGTTTGGTGATGCCGCCAAGCCGCTGCGTCTCGCCGCTCTGCCGCACGCTCGGAACCAGTCCGACGTACGAGGCCAGGTGCCGAGGATTGGCGAAGCGTCCGATGTCGCCAATTGTTGCGTACAGGGCCAAGGCGGTGATGAGACCGATGCCCGGAATCGTTTGCAGAAGCACCACCTCCGGAATCGTCGCCCCCAGAGTCGCTAGCTTGATTTGCATCGCCGCCAAATCGGCGAGGAGCAGGTCTTCGTAACGCTGACACTGTTCTACAGCAGCATGCAGTTCCTCGCTCATGCCTGTCGGCGTAGCCAACGCTCGTTCGAGAAGCTGAGCCACTCGCCGCGCAGGTTTGGGCCGAAGCCCGGCGCGACGCAGATGAGACCGAGCACGCAAATACCAACGCTTCCGATCGGCTACGAGCGCCGTTCGGCGAGACAAGAGCATGCGAATTTCGCGCACCACACCGGTCGGGATATACACCGCATGCGGTGTCATCCCTGTTTGCAGCGCCTTTGCGATCCAATACGCATCGCGGCGGTCGGTCTTCTTGCGAGAGGAGGCGATCATGCGCAGGTGAGCTGCATTGAAGGATTTCAATTCCACACCTGCCGCAGTGATGATGTCCGAGACGAAGTAACTCAAGCCGCCAATTTCCTGACCGACCAAGATAGGCTCGACCAAGTTGAGCGATTTCACCAGCTGTGTGAGATCGGCTTGCGTCGTGGCCACACAGCCCTGCTCGACCTGAGTTCCAGCACCATCGAGGAGACACCAAGAGGTTGTTGCCGTGTGCACATCGATGCCAAGATAACGCATAGGCTCCTCCTTTTGGGTTGAGTACGCCATCAAGCTCAACTGCGATTTGGCCCGAGCCTTTGGGCTCGAGGTCGCCGAGCTTATTGTGCCAACTCAGGAGGAGGAGCCACTTCGCGGGTGCCACAACGGGCATCATTGCATCTGGACGATGCGAGTTCTCCATCACGCGGCGCTGCGCCGAGTGACGCGACACGACCAGCCGAGCCCCCACTCAATGGAGCCAACGACGCCTGGTGGTAGGCTCAGCTTTGGGCAGCCTGAAGCCTGCACCAGTACTTGTCATCGACCCCCATCGCTTGCCCCAATGTCCGTAGCGAAGCAGTAACGGACTGCGGAACCATGACGTCGTACTCGAAGAGTTGTGTGCACAGATTCTCCAAGGCGACGCCGGGTTCCCCAGCTTTGGCTAGAGCGGACATATCATCCAGTTCCCTGGCTGGAACACCTAGCCCTTTGCACTCGTCGATTACCGCGAGCACATCCGCTTCGATTGAAGGCTGACTCATGGTCCACCGAGGTTCCCCATCGTCCACCAACCCTATCACCAACTCTTTCGTTGGGCCTATTCATGTAATGGCCACGCACACCGTGGTACGGCGCGTAGCTGGTATCTGAGCACCCCAGGCAGAGCGATTGCATGGTCACAGACGCTTGGGCCTACCGCGCTACCGAATCGCGACAACCTCGACCCCCAACGAGATAGCTGCAGCCATGCCCGGTCGGCGGTCAGTGCGGGCCGCTTGAGGCTTTGAGCCAAGGCGCGGTCGCCTAGCGAGAGGCCAAGGGTCGTGGTGGTGGGCGGATTTTCGCGATCTCACAGGCACTGACCAGATCTAACGGCAGCTAGCCTATACGACGCGACCAGAGCGGTCTGGTCGGCGTACGAGCTGGAATTGGTTGCGATAACATCACGTAATCGTTAAACAATAAGCACGGGTAGACCAAAACGGAGCGAACTCCATTTTAGTCTAGACTTTTCTGGAGTACGCTCCATAATGGTCAACATGAAACGCTCGTTGGTACCTAGCATCAACCGCGACATGGCCACCAAGCTGGTGCTGATCGCGGGGCCTCGCCAAGCTGGAAAAACCACGCTGGCGAAGATGTTGGCACCTGACTTTGACTATCTGAACTACGACCACCCAGACCACCGTACTGCGATTCATGAGCGTTCGTGGGACCGGCGCAAGCCACTGGTCATCCTCGACGAACTCCACAAGATGCCCAATTGGAAAACCTGGCTTAAAGGTATCTATGATGTCGAAGGGGTGCCGCCGGCATTGGTGGTCACCGGTAGCGCGCGCTTAGACGCCAGCCGACGTGCGGGGGACTCGATGGCGGGTCGCTTCTTCAGTCATCGTTTGCATCCATTCGATGTCAAAGAGGTGGCGGCCGAGATCCCAGCCGCCGAAGCTCTCGAACGGATTTTGACCGTGGGTGGCTTCCCCGAGCCGTTTCTCGCCAATGACGCGCAGACCTACGAACGGTGGCGCAAGAGCCATCTCGACATCATTGTCAGGCAAGATCTGGTCGATCTGGCCTTGGTCAAGCAGTTGGCTGGCGTTGAGCGTTTGATTGCGCTGTTGCAACGCCGCGTCGGCAGCACCGTTGCAGCGGCCAATCTCGCCCGCGATCTGGGGGTCGATCCCAAAACCGTAGCTCACTGGCTCGCCATTCTCGAAAGCCTGTATGTCATCTTCGGCGTTGGCCCGTACACCGCGCGCCTGAGCCGTGCCATCCTTAAAGCACGCAAGTACTATTTCTACGACACCGGCCAAGTCGTAGGCGAGCGCGGGGCCAGGCTGGAAAACGCCGTCGCCTGTGCCTTGCTCAAAGAATGCCACCGCGTCGAAGACCAAACCGGTGCCACAAGAGGCCTCTGTTATGCGCGGAACAAAGAAGGCCTAGAGGTGGACTTCGTTGTGACCGACGGCGAAGCCGCAACGCATTGCATCGAGGTCAAAACCAGCGACCCCGAGCCAACCGCCGCGCTGCGCACCCTGACAGCCAACCTTGGCGCCAACGTCGCGCGCATCCAACTGGTAGGCACCCTCGACCGCGAGCGGACCTACCCCGACCGCGTCGAGGTTCGCGCCGCTGCACCCTGGTTGGCAACTCTCGATCTCACGTAGCAACAATTGCACAACCCACACCGCGATCGGTCGATACTGAGTGGGACCCCAGTTACGGGGCGAGGAGAGCGACGATGCCGGGCACCATGCAGATCCCCTTGAAGAACGGCGGCTACGCTACGGCCTACGACACCTCGACCTCTACCCGCTATGACCAATCGGGCGGCCTCGGCATCGCGTCGACACAGGTGAACAGCCTCAAG
>JAKLEG010000052.1 GCA_022703175.1 Myxococcota bacterium
AACTCAACCCCGGCTGCACCACCTCGGCCGGCACGCGCATCTCCACCGTGGTGCTGGCTGAGGCCATACCGACCGCTTCGACCTCCAGGCGATAGCGCCCCGGAGTCAAAAATGACGCCAAGTGAAAGTTCCAATCGTCATCACGGTCATCGGAGCGCATCAGCAGTTGGCCAGCGTCGTTCCAAAGCGAGGCCCGCACGTCTGCGGTCCCAAACGACGCAAGTTCCACCAAGCTTGGTTGCGCCACCGAAACCCAAAGGGGGGCGCTTGGCACCTGCAGCTCTCGGCTCGTGCTCGCCACCAACTCCTGCGGTCGCACGCACACGCGATATGGCACCTGGTTATTGAGCCGCGCGTGCACCATTTCTAGCTCGTAACGACCAGGCGTGAGCGCTTTGTCGAACGCGACGTTCTTGCTCACCATCCCCAACGCCGCGCGCTCGCCTTTGTCGTTGAGCGCAAAGACCTTGCCGACCATATCGTCACTCAGCGTGATGGCGGTGGTGGCGGCCGCGGGCAGAACAAAGCGCCACAGGTCGGGCTTGCGCTCGCCGCCCTCGGCCGGTTCGAGCCAGGTGTTTCGCAGACATTGGCCAGGTGCAAGTTCATGGGGGCCATGGCCCCGGAGACGCTTGGGCTTCTTGGCGCGCGTCAGGCGTGTCAGCTGCAACGCATCGACCGACTCAGGCAAAACCATCAACCGGTAATGACCCGCCGCAAACCAGGCATTGAACTCGGCGTTTTGTCCTGGCGGCTCCAGCGGCCAACCATCGCCATCCTCAAGGCGGCCGCGGAAGCTGCGCCCCATGCCATAGGCCTTCAGTTGGTAGCTGCCAGCAGGTTTAACTTTGAAACGGTAAAGTGTGGCTTCGTAGGCGTGCTGTCTGGCCCGCGCCACCAATCCGTCTTGCAGCTCGCCACCGTCCGCGATGGGCGTTTCGGCCAGCGTCACTCCCAAATGGCCGCGCGTCTCGCCGCGAGCCGCCACCGTTAGAAGGTAGTCACCTTCCCGTAGATACTGCTGAATCAAGAAATTGCGCCCGACACCGTTTTGCTCTTGGGCGTCAAAACGAGTCAGCGTACGGGTGCGCAAGTTACCAAACGTGGCAAGCAGCCCCGTGCTCTCAAGCCGATAGAGTCCGGGTTTGGCCACGCGCACCAAGAACGAACGCTCGCCTTGGCGTTTCAAATTGAAGAAACGCGGCGAGCCTTGGGCCAACGTCTCCAGTTTAGGAACCAAGGCCTTGGCAGTATCGGGGAGCGGGGGTAACGGCGCCGCGCGCGACAACCGCGCAGGCTCAAACACCAAGGCGTACTGCAAACTCCTCTTCGGATCAGCCGGTACCACCACGTGGTGATTCCCGGCAGCGACACTCACCTCTGTTGCGCTCGCTTGACCATCCACCTGAATCGAGAGTGCCGGTCCACGCTCCATCTGCGCCCGCACAATGCCCGATTCGGGCACGGTGATCGGCACGCTCAACTCCGTCCCCGGAAGTTGCGTAACCGCGAGCGCCTGAGTGAGGTTCACTGGCAGCGAGCGGAGATCCAACCCTGCCACGACCCCGGGTTGGCTATTGATGTACAGGCCACAATCGTCGTCGGTCAGATGAAATTCCGGAAACGTGACCGCAGCCCGAACCGGGGTCTCGGCGACGTTACCAACACGGCTGACAAGCTTGTTCACCGTCGACTGCCGCTGCAAAGTCATCTCGACGATCCCCTTCTGCTCGGGAGAAATCGTCAGATTGTAGAAGCCCACCCCTAACGCTGTGCTGGAACCTGAGCCGGCAACCGGGGGCGGTTCGTAGCGCGCACTCGGCGAAATCGTCAGCGGCTCAAAGCGATAGTTGGCCTTTACGCCATCACCGATAAGGTCCACCCGATAACTGCCCGCTTCCTTGACCTCGACAAAGAGGTTCGCTGTTTCCAACAGGTTGAACCGGCGGCGATAACTATGCTCGGCATCCAGCGTCACCACCGAGGCAGCACGCACCTCTTTGGCTCGGTTACCGAGGCCACACACCACGACCCCAGTAGCATCAATGGCATCGCTGGCCGCGCCTGAGTGTTGGCTACCAATCCAGACATCGGCGTTGAAATCACGCGGTCGAAGCGGCATGTAGCGACGCGCGGCAAAATACTGCAACACATAAGGTTGGCCGGCTGGCGCGCTGACAGTGACCAAGTGTGCGGCGGCCTGGCCCACCACAACCTCGGCCACCGGCGGGATAGAGGTCTTCGTCACCGACACGCTGACGCCATTCCCTCCGAAGTGGCTCGGTTCCAATGACGCTCCCTGCACATTCAAGGTTGCCGGCTTGGCCTCGGGCAGCTCAATGCGAAAATAGGTCGCGTCCCCTGGCACCAAGTACCGATCCACTCCCATCGGCCCAACTTCATAGTGCGTACGCCCCACGCTCCCCAGCGTTGGAATGCCTAGTCGCAAATGAAATGGTTGGGCGCGATTCTCGTCGGCCCAAGGCAGATTAAGGCCACCATAGGCGGTGACCAAATAGAGGCCCGGCTCTAAGTGCGTGGTCAGCTGAGCGTTGGTAAGCGGTCGCCCCATCTCGGGTTGGGTCTCGGTCAGCAACGGCTCGGCGTCCACCAACCACTCGCCGTCTTTCCACAAACGCAAGTCACGCAGAGCCCTGCCGGCGGCCTCCACGAGCACCGTCTGGGCGTTGGTGACTTCCAGCCAGTAGGAGCGTTGTTCAAAGTCGCGCAACTCAGCGCTCACGAGCTTCTCGGCGACCAAGAGCGATGGCGTGGTGTTGAGCTCTTTGAAGGCCTGCACTTGCAGAGTGGCCTTGCCACTGCCCTTGTTGTGCGACCAGGTCACCACTTTGTAGCTGCCCCGGTCGAGAATGGCGTCGATGCGACCATTCTGTTTGCCCCGTTCGCCGTGAATCTCCCCAGGGCCTTGCATTCGGCTGATGAGCTGAATAGCGGTGCCTTGTTTGCTACTAGCGCTAATCGCATAGCGACCGAAGCGTGTGACCGTCAGCACACTTTCACCACGCCCCTTGGCGGCAACAGAGGTCACACTCAAGTTGGCGGCAGGTGCTTGGGCCGCGGCCGCCCCGGACAACAAGAGCGACAGCAGTGCCCAGACGCGAACATACGCGCGGCCCCACGGTTTCTGGATGAACATGTCGGGTTCTCCTCAGACAGCCACCGGCGACTGGCCCAAAATGCCAGGAACAACAGGCGAGTGGACGAATCCAACCCTGGATCAGCCGGCAGATCAACGACGTAAACGCGGCACCAAGTTTGTCTGGCAATCTAAGCACCAACAGCAGAGGATGGCGGCAAATTTTCCGCCCGCGTTGCAATTGCGGGGGGCCAGCGAGGACTTGCCGTGACCGAAAGCTTTGCCATCCCGGGCTTGACCCTCAGTGAAACCGCGCAGAAGAGCCTATTGCGCGAGGGCATCGTTGAACCCACCGCCGTGCAACTGGCTGCCGTGCCTGAGGTTTTGGCGGGCAAGGACGTCATCATCCAGTCAGGCACCGGCACCGGCAAGACGCTCGCTTACCTGTTGCCGCTGTTGCAGCGTGCCGAACGAGATCCAAGCCTCCGCGTGCTGGTGTTAGCACCCTCGCCGGAGTTGGCATTGCAGATCTTGCGCACCATGGAGGCTTACAAATCGCCAACGCTCAAGAGCGCCTCCCTGGTGGGCAGCGGCAACACCGAACGACAAAAGGACAAACTGAAGAAGCACCCGCAATTCGTGGTGGGGACGCCCGGGCGTGTGCTGGAGATGATCTTTGACCGGAAACTCTTGGCTAAGAGCATTAACGTCTTGGTGCTAGACGAAATTGACCAGATCTTGAACGAGCAGAACGAAGCCGCACTGCGCGAGATCATTTCCCGGCCCGAGTACAACAGCTCGTTCATTGTCGCGAGCGCTACCTTTGGCAAACGCGCCGAAGCCTTTGCCCACGATTGCATGTCCAAGGACCGCGTGCGCCTGCAGGTCGAAGGCTCACCGCTGCGGCAGAACATCCAACATCAGTACATGGTGTTTGCCGAACATCGCAACGAGCTGACGCTGCCGCGCCTCATCAAGAAACTTAAAATCGACGCAGCTCTGGTGTTTGTGCACAAGGGCTACACGGTGGCCAAGCTGTTCCACGCGCTGCAAGCTCACCAAATCCCCTGCGCCACGCTCTCAGCCGAGCGCAGCAAACAGCAACGGCAAGAAGCGCTGGAGGATTTCAAGAGTCGCAAGGTGCGGGTGCTGGTGGCTACCGACGCCGCCGCGCGCGGCATCGATATCAAAGACCTGTCGTGGGTGATTCACTTTGAGCTGGCCAACGACCACCAGTCCTACCAACACCGGGCCGGACGCACAGGCCGCGCTGGCAAAAACGGCACTTCGCTGGTGATGGTTGAACGAGGCGAGTTGGAAACGCTGGAGCGGCAGGCCAAGGCGCTGCGAGTGCAGTTTACACAGCTGCCGACGCTTGAGTAACCAGGCTCAGAAGGGACTTCGTTGCTTTGGGGGAAGAAATACTGGCGGAGTGGGGGGGATTCTCACCGGGGGGTCGCCGACGTTGCGCTTGCATGGTGTTGGGGATGCTTTGACTCAGGCTCGCAATTGGCCGCGATGCTACGCATCGCATCACGGCTTTGCGTGCTTAACTCGGACGTCAACGACTATCGGGGGTTCATCTCAAGCGGGTTAAATACTGGCGGAGTGGGGGGGATTCGAACCCCCGATAGAGTTTCCCCTATGCAGGTTTAGCAAACCTGTGCCTTCAGCCTCTCGGCCACCACTCCGCACAGGCGGGCGTCATCGGCCCGCTGCAAAAGCTGCGGATACCTACTACGACCCGGTGCTGTTAGACAAGCCTCATCTGCACCGAGCTAGCGATGGACAAGGACCGGGATCTTGCAGTGGGTCAGGACCTTGTGGGTCTCGCTACCCAACAGCAAGGCAGCTACGCCACGGCGGCCGTGGGAGGCCATGAAAATGAGATCGCAGGTTTCATCTCGGGCCACACGGATGATCGCCTCGTAGGGGCTGGCATCTAGCTTGGTCACGGTTTTGCAGGATACCGAGGCTGCCGTGGCGAGCTTGGCGGCGTCGGCGAGCACGCGCTCTGAACTCTGCTTGACGCTCGCCTCATAATCCTGCGGCGTGTACGCAAAGGCCGCAGGCATCTCGGCCACGACCGGGGGCCGATAGGATGGCTGGACATTGAGGATCACCACGGATGCGCCACACTCGCTCGCGAGTTTGACCGCGTCGCTCACGGCGTCAGTTGAAAGCTCAGAACCATCGGTAGGCACCAAGATTCGTTTGAACATCGCAAGCCTCCCTCTGTTGTTCCCCTGGCAGAGCCGAAAAGCGGCACACCGCCATGACTAGCGATTGTTGAGCGGCATCAGGCGCACCATACGCCTGCTTGATTGTAACGCTCGGGCCCAACCGTCAACAACGACGGGCAAGCGCCCGCTGCCCTCACGGCGTGTCCCGACAACGGCTGTCAAGCGCTCGCTCAGGGACAATCGACGCCGGGAAAAGACGTCAAGTTATAACGGGTCATGGCAGCAACGCCGACACCGTCGGCACCCTTGCACCGTTTCTGCGCTTTCGTTAGTCCGAACGACCATGACCGAGGCGCGCTACCCCGAGTTGAGCGGTTTGTATCGGGCTCCCTATACAGCTGCCGACAATCCCAATGTGGTGATTGAGCCCACCCTTGCCTGCAACCTGAGCTGTGCTCACTGCTATCGCAACCGCCACAACCCCGCGAACCGGCGCGCCCGCATGACGCTCAACGAGGTGACCGCCTACATCGATGAAGCCCTACGCCTGCGCAAATTCCACACGCTGTCATTCCTTGGCGGAGAACCGTTGCTCTATCCCGAGCTGGATCACGCAGTGCTAATCGCGCGCAAACGTGGGCTGGCCGTGGGCGTGTTCACCAACGGCGAGTTGCTGCACAAGTATCGCGCGCGCGAATTGCAGGCGGCGGGCGTCGGTTACGTGTGCGTCCACATCGACCGACACCAAGGACGTACAAGCTCGGAAGCCGACACCACGGCACTGCATGCGCAATTCTGCGACATCTTTCGTAAGCTGCCGGGCATGAACCTCGGGCTCGGCATGATCGTGCACGCCGACGACCTGTCTGCCTTGCCACGCCTGGCGCAATTCTGCCAGGCCAACGCTGATGTGCTGCGGTTTGTAAACTTAAGCCTTTTGGGTCCCGTCCCACCCGAAAACGCTACGCCGGCTGAGGTCATGGCAGTCTGCCGCAACGTGGATGCCTTCCAGCGCCACGCCAGCGAGGCGATTCGGGCAGCGTTTGGTGCTGAGTATTGTTCCTACCTGGGCAGTAAGTTCTGCGCCGACACTCCCGGCAAGCTCGTGGCTGCCACGGCCTATGGGCCCGCTGGTCACGTAGAACAGATGTCCCCCCACCAGTACGCCGAGCTATGTGAGCGTTTTCGCGCCGCGCACGACTGCCACCCTTACCTGCTCAGCAAAGCGTGTACCGACGAGTTTGCGGCTCACTCCGGACGCACCACGCAAAACCCCTGGCAGTACCTAGTCGTGTCAATGAGCCCGCTGCTCCTCGAAGACGGACGCTGGAACGTCTGCCACGTCTGCACCGAGAGCGTTTTGCACGAGCATCGCTTCGTACCCAGCTGCCAGCTAGATATGCTGCAGTCCTTTGATCGGCGCGTGGAGGCAAGCCTGCGTGAGGTCTAGCCGCGCCGGCGGTGGCGACACCTAAAGACAGCCGCAAGGAGCACAGCCCATGCTGCGGGGCTCGCAACACTCCGACAGTCGCAGCCACCAGCGGCGCTGGATTCGGGGATGACGGGCGAGACGCAGACGCCGCTCAACGTATGCCACGGTTGACACGTGGCAGAGGCCTCACACCCCGTCGCCCCGGCGCATGGCGCCAAGCATTGGCTGGCCTCACCTGCCGCCGGCGGCGCACATACCAGGCCAGTACCGCACTCAAGGGCACAGCTACACAGATCGCCGCGGCCTTTGTTGGCCGTTGCCGTACAAGACGTCCCCAGGCTGATGTCGTGGGGCGCGACCATCGTCAACAAAACCCCACCGATCAAGAGGTCGTCCACGTAGCCCTCCAACGCGATGCTTGGCTGAGCCCCCATCACCACCGGCGTCGTGGGCACCACGCTCACGGTGACATCGGTTTCGGCTCCAGGCGCCAAGCTGACGCTGTCGGGAACCACGCGGATGAGCCAACCCGGCGGCATGTCGAACGGTGAAAGCTGCAGGCTGAGCGTGGCTTCCGTGGTCAAAGGATTGCCGACCGTCACTGTCCAAGCTTGGTCATACACCCGCACCTGCGTGGGCTCGTCGTCGCTGTCATCGCCCACTTGTTTGGTGGAGGTCGGCCCATGGGTCGTGTTGTTGAAGTTGTCGTTCGTCTCCAGCGCCTGGCCCATCGCCAGCAACTCAGATGCCAACGCTTGGTACTCGGTCACGATGTCGCCGGCGTTTAAGACGGGATCGGTGGCAAGGAGCTGCGCGACAAGTTGGTCCACATCGGCATCCGACCAGCCATCTGCCTCAAGCGCTGCTAGGATGTCGGCGTCCAACCCCTCGCTCTCCAATTGCGCACGCCAATCCGAAAGCGCCATCACCGAAATCGGCAGCGTCGCCTGGCCGTCAGCAATGAGCTGCGCGGTAAAGGTGTCCAGGTCCAAACTGAGCACCTGGGCAAGCTCACCCGCCCGCGTCAAATGAGACAACAAGGCACTCGACTGCAGTGATGCCCACAACAGGTTGTTGGCCTCCGCCGCGCCAGCGTAACGATCAAAGCTGCCTCGCACCTGGCGCGCCACACCGCCAAACTCGACGGCGAGTGACTGCATGTTGTTGAACGCCTCCGCAAGCTCCAGAGACACGCCCGCGCCCGCAGTGACGGGCGTCACCAACGCCCAGGTGGGCAACGCAAAGGTGGTGTAATCGAGCGAGGGAGGGTCCATCGTCAAATCGCGGAGATCGCGCCAGTAGTTCAGCGCCATCTTGCACTGCGCCCGGGCAAGGTCCTGGGCCTCGCGAGATTGGCCCTCGCCAGCGCTCCTGGACGCAGCATTGCACAGCTTGTGCATCTGCTTTTCGGCCCGCTTAAGCACCTTGTCGATACGTTTTTGTTTTTCCGGGCTCTTCAACGCCGCGGGCGCCACATCGGCATTGGCGCCACTTGTGCCTCCCGCACCTGCGCCCGGACCAGGTTCAATGGGCATCGGGTCGTTGGCGTCCATGTCGTCACCTGCGTCTGCCTGCTTCGTGGTTGCCATCGCGTGCCCCGACAAACGTGCGGTTCCCGTGGCTGTATCCAACATGGTCCATTGGTATTGCGCGTTGAAGCAGTAGTGCCCCGAAACCACCGGCGTCCACGACACAGCCACGACACCTTCGCCATGCGCAGGAATACGCACGCCGGTGGTTGAGCCGATCGGCCCAAAGGTAAGCCCTAAGCCGCTCTTCGCGTAGCCAAAGTCTGCATCCACCAGCATGTCATGGTCATAAGGATTCTTCAGGGTGAGACGCACTTCGGTAGGCGTGCCCCGCGTCACGGGCCTTGGTGCAACCTCGAATTTGCCTAAGTAGGGTGCCTGAGCATCGGCGGCCAAAGGATCGATGGGGGCCTCAACAAAGTGCACGGTGAGCGAGCTGCTTTGCAGCGTGTGTGCCAAGCGCTCGCAACCTGCTGCGGGTTCGACCGCGGCCGCCGTGAGCACGACCGGCCCCGGACTCTGCGAGGTTACATAGGCATAGGTGGCACCCTCCAAATCTGTCACGCCACCGTCCACGACCTCGCCGGCGGAAGCAGACAGGCGCAAGGCATAGCCCAACACCGGTGCCCCGGCACCATCGCGCAACTGCAGCTTCACCCAAATGCGGCTTTGGCCGTTGGCGGCGGCCATCAACCGCAAGGGCGTCAGCGTGACACTCATCATCGGCAGCGGCGCTGCCGGCCCAACCTCTGCCCCCGCCTCTGTCACAAACGGTTGGAACAACACGTCATCGCTCACGAGGCTGCCTGTGCCTGCAGGATTGCAGCTGTAGCGTGGGCCCGTGGCCGCGCCCCAGTAGTTGTAGGGCGCAAGCAGCGCCCCGCCTGAATTTACTCGCACGCCGTAACCGGCGTTGTCCACCACTTGGCCGAACTGGAACGTGCTGTTGCTGGAGTTGTTCGCAACCAGCCCGTCGGCGCTGCTGTAGCGAATCGTGGTGTGGTCAAACGCGACCGTCGCATCGAGAAGCCAGACACTGGCGTTGGCTCCATAACCCGCGTACTCGACCACGGTGTTACTCAGCACAGATCCCTCGCCGGTGAGACGCAGGCCCGCCCAAGCACCCGCGTGCTGATTTACGGCGGTAAAGATGATGGGCGCAACCTCGGTGCCGCGCGCCTGCAGCACACCGTCCACGCGAAAACCCGAAAGGTCGTTGAACCTAAGCTCGGTGCCGGGCTCCAGATACAGCTCGCCGCCCAACGCCACGTCGAGGTTGCTCTTCAGCCAGTACGGGCTGCCAGTTACAGGCCAACGCTTTAGGGTCGTGATGGTGCCGCCCCCTAACACCACACCCGGTCGGCCCGTGCCCTGGTAGTGAACGTCTTCGAGGTCTGGCAGTTGCGCCACGTCGTAGATTTGGATGGCATCGGTCTGCACATCTTGGATCGTCACACGCGCGAGCGTGACTGCACTTGCTTCGTTGGCGCTTACCAACAAGCCACCCGTGAGCGCCGTGTCGATCACCGCATCGACAAGCCTAAGCTCGGCGTGGTTTCGCACGTCGATGACCGCGAGCACCCCCTCGCCAGCATAGGACATGCGCACGTTGCCGAGCGTGGCTGTAGCTTCTGCACCCACGTCGCCCACAATCCATAGGCCGCGCCAGGCTCCGGCAACCTCATCGACACTGGTAAAGACAATCGGCAACGCCGACGTGCCCAACGCGATCAGATTGCCTGCCACCCACAAGCCGGTCCAACTCGCGAATCGCAGCTCGACCCCTGGATCCAACTGCAGTTGCGCCCCGGCGCTGACCGAGACTTCACCGTCCAACCAATAGGGACTGCCGCACAGCGGCCACACTTGGCTTGCCGTCACCGTGCTGCTGCCGATGGAAATTCCGTCGCGCCCATTTTGTGAGGTTTGCAGGTTCGACATGCTCGGGAACGCCATCGCGTCCTGGAGATGGATGGCGTCGCCACTATTATCGAGGATCTGAGTGTCGATGAGCGACAACGTCACACTCTCGCCCGGGTCGGCCCACACCAACAAACCATCGCCCGCTGCGCCACGCACCGTGGTGTGCATGAGCTGCAACTGGACATTGCTCATCACCTCGATCGCCGCTTGGTTGGCGGGCCCGGCATGCTCGATGACAACCTCGTCCAGCATCCCAATCGCCGGCGTGCCCACAGTCCCCGCAAAGCGCAATCCTCGCCAACTACCGCGATCGGTCGAAAGCCCCGTCAGCGTCACCGGCGTCCCCGTGCTCCCCTGCGCCACCAACCTGCCTTGCACATGAAAGTAGCCGCCCGCGTCAAAACGCACCTCGACACCCGCCTCGATCGTGAGCGTCACACTGGCTGGTATGATGAACTCACCGCTAACCTCATATGGGCTTTGGACCACGCTCCACACAGTATCGACCGTGGGGGGCAGGGCTTCTGTGGCCTGAGCACACGGCACCCGGCCGAGTAACGCGAAGAACGGCAAAACCATCAGAGCGATTAACGACACCAAGCGTTTCATCAAGCGTCCCCTCAGTAAAACAGTCGCGGCACCGTCTATCAAAGTGGAAGGCGTTCGCCCACTGCTGACAGCATCGAATACTGTAGGCCAAGCGTGCACGAGGTCCCCTCGCCGTTGCGGAAGACCGGTATGCTCGCTATTTTGTAAGGGCCACATACCCCGTCGGGGCAGTTGGCGCCGATGACCACCACACACTAAAACGTCCTGTCGTGTTTGTGCCTGTGGCGGCGCGTGCGCCGCGTCACCGCAATTTGACGGTGGTCTCATGACGAGCTTGCGTCTTGAAAACGTGGCGTTTGCGTACACCGACAGAGCGCCACTCTTTGTCCATGCCACTTGCCATCTGACATCCAGCTGGACCGGGCTCGTGGGTGCCAACGGGGCGGGTAAATCGACGCTGTTGGACCTCTTTGCCTTGAAGCTTTGTCCCAACGACGGCCAGCTCATCTACGAACCCAAACATCCGCGCATCGCTCTTTGCTCGCAAAGCGTCGAGACGCTAACGCCCGAACTAGAAACGTTTGCAGCCACAACAACTCCGCTGGCGCGGCGCCTTGTCGGACAGCTACAGCTAGAGGCGACGATGCTTAGGCGATGGTCATCATTGTCGCCCGGCGAGCGTAAACGCTGGCAAATGGGCGCCGCCTTGGCCGCCGAACCCGACGTGCTGCTTCTAGATGAACCGAGCAATCACGCAGATTCTTCTGCAAAAACATGGCTATTTGAAGTGCTGCAACGATTCACTGGGCTTGGGGTGCTCGTGTCCCACGACCGGCAACTACTCACCTGCCTCACCCGAGCCACGCTGCGCTTGCATGCGGGCGAACTGCGGCTGTGGCCAGGCCCCTACCCCGCGGCGAAGTTGCTCTGGGAACAGACGCTCGACCAAGCCCAGCAGGCGCGGACGGTGGCTCGCCAACGTCAGCAACGCGGCCGTCAGCAATTGGCCAACGCCCGCCGGGAGCAGCAAGCGGTAGTAGCGTCGCAATCGGCGCGTAAACGGATGAAAAGCAAACACGACCACGATGCTCGATCCTTGGGGGCCAAGACGCTCGCGAGTTGGGCTGACGCCCGCATCGGCCAGCAGGTACGCACGCTGCGCCAACGCGAGAAGCGACTAGCTGCGGCCATTCCGGGGATGGAGGCCGACAAAACGCTGGGACGCTCGGTGTTCGTCAATTACCAGCGCGCCCCCAACCCATTTCTCCTGAGTCTCGAACAGCAGACCCTGAGCCCAGGGGGTCAACCTTTGTTGGGGCCACTGACGGTCGCTGTGAAACGAGGCAGCCGCATCTGGCTGTGCGGCCCCAATGGCGCCGGCAAAACCACATTGATTGAGGCGTTGCTCGACCACGCCCACATCCCGAAGACACGACTGTTGTACCTGCCACAAGAATTGAGCGACGCCGAAAGGCGCCAAACCCTCGACGACGTCCGCGCCCTACCCGCCGAAGTCCGCGGCCAGGTGTTGGCGTGCGTAGCGGCGTTGGGTGTGGACCCTGGCCAGCTGTTGGCTTCGGCTCAACCTTCCCCAGGCGAGGCCCGCAAACTGCGGCTGGCGCTGGGTTTGGGGCAATTGGCATGGGCACTGGTGCTCGATGAACCGACCAATCACTTGGACCTGCCATCGATTGAACGGCTGGAGGTCGCCTTGGCTGCCTATCCGGGCGCGCTACTGATTGCGACACACGACAACGCGTTTGCCCAAAGCTGCACAAACGAACGGTGGCTCATTCACGGGCACGAGGTGAGGCGAACGTAAGTAGGTACGTGTCTGCCACGTTGGGCATGAGGATCCTGGCGACGCGCCCCCGTACGCATCCCAGGTCAAGCGGGGCGCCGCCGCCGGCTGGGTGCCGCCTCGCCTACCTGAATGTCGTCTATCAACCAACCGCGTCGGGTGATGCTCGCGTCGCTTGCCAGATGCCAAACGAGCGTGATGCGATTTCCTGCATAGGCCGATAAATCGAAGGTTGCGAACAACCAACCACCCGATTGGCCTCCATACCCGGGCGCCCCCAGTGCGGTGATACTGGCCTCGGGATAGCCATCTTGCGGAGCTAGTAACTCCACGTCGTCAGGCGCCGCGGCTGTCACCACACCGACATTACCACCGTCCCAGGCTTCGCTGCCGTTCTCAAAATCATACCAATGCCAAAACGAGAGTTGGGCAAAACCTTCCGGCACCAAAATATCTGGCAGCAGCAATCGCAGATCGGCATCATTGCCATAGTAACCCGATCGCGACGCGGCCCAGACATTCGCCCCTGAGTGAGCGGCCGGGCAGCTCACCAGAGGGCCCCAGCTCCAACTCGTTGCACTGTCCGTAGCCAACCCGCCATCGTCGGCCTCGAAATCACTCTGATAACCGGAACCTTGTGCCAAGGTGAGAGCAAAGTCGTAGGTCAGGCTATTGCTGCCGATCTCGCGTTCAACGACCAACGGAGCAAAGCCGCTGGCAACAACACTGAACATGTACGTCCCGGCACTGACGTTGGCGAGGCGGTAATGGCCCGCGAGATCTGAGCTGGCTGACAAATTGGTGCCCGCTAAAGAGATCGTGGCAGCGGCGATTGGCAACGCGCTATCGGCAGTCGTGACCGTGCCCGTGATGGTCAGCGGTTCAGTTTCTTCTGCCAACGTCACATCTAAGCGTGTAGCAGCACCGCTTGTAACAACAACATTGGCTATCTCTTTTGTCCGGTACCCCGTCGCGCGAAACCGCAAACTGTAGGCACCAGGCGCGATCAGTCGATGATAGTCGCCCACGTCAGGGTCTGTGCTCACGTAGGAGTTATCGCGCACGCTGTCGTGGCCCAACACTTCGATTTGCGCCGCAAGCGGCAAGCCTGTGCTATCCGTAACCACCCCGCGCACGCCGGTCAGCGCGCTCTGTACGTATTGGTAGAGGGCCAAACGATTGGCCTCCCAAAAAACTGGCAGCTCCGGGCCCTCGGGGTTTTTGATGCTTGAGATCTCCATCGTGATTTCCCGGTCACCCCGGTAGGTCATGTAATCCTGGCGCGTGCCATCGGCCTCGTACCAGGCGTAGCCCCCGATGATACCGGTGTCGCTGACATCTCGCATATAGTCGGTGGGGCCATCAGCCATGGCCTGAGCTGCATAGGCGCTGGCCACCTGGATAAACCAATCGGAATCCACATGGGCACGCGGCACGGTGTCCCATGGATAGTTCAAAACTTCCGCGCCGCCATGAAAATTGGCCGAGAGCACAAAGCTGTGAGCTGCAGCGAACGTCATCATCGCCTGGGTCTCGCGCCAGGCGTCCATTGTCACCGACGCGCCCAAAATCGGGAAGTCCCGGTTTGGGTCAATCCCAGAGTCGTTCCCGTCTGCATCGGTGTAATCACGGATGGCGTCGGCCACCGTGTCGTCGCCGCCAAAGTAGGTGCCGTCTGGATTTGCGAGGGGATTCACCCAGAGTTCAACGTTGTCAACCAGCGCGGTCGTCATCGGGTCGGTGCCGTAGTTGCGCAACACCTCGTCGACGAAGCGCAGCAACAACACGTAACCGGTGGTCTCGTCGCCGTGCATCGCTGCGGTCAAAAACACCTCTGGCTTGTCGGCCTCGACGTTGGGATGCGACGTGATCTTGAGCGCCAACAGCTTGTGCGGCTGCAGCTGATTGCTGGTGTCACCTATCTCCACCCATTCACAAATGCTGCCGTGCTTGGCGGCCAACAGGCTCAGCGTTGAGACGTATTCAGCATAGGTAGGGAAAGCATCCCAGGTGGCGCGACCGCTGCGATCGAACAGCCCCATCCGCGCATGCGGGCTCTTGCCCGGCGAGGGTAACAGGGTGAGCTGATATCCGTGCGCGCGCAACACCGTTATCTCATCGGCAGTGGCGTAACCACTTACCGTTTGGCCCGCGACGTTGTCGATGCTGAACAAGTGCGTGAGCGTAGCGAGTTCGGCGTGCGTGGTGATGTTGAGCTGCACAAATGAGCGTGGGTTGCCTAAGCGTCGACTCTTGATGCACCCGGTCGGGTCGACCCGATCACCTTTCTGGCTCGTCGACGTGCGTGAGCTCGTGTGGGTATTGGACGCCGGGTCGCCACAGCCCGCAAACAGCGCTGCCGAAACCAACGCCCACGCAAACGCCAAGAGAGTCGGAGCAGGTCCGCGATGAATCACGACAACCTCGCATCCCCCCACGTGGACACCCGCGCGGCAGAAACATAGCTGTTCGAAGATAGGCAGGCTAGAGCGCCAGCAACAACAACGGCATCGACGTCAACTTTCGCTGCTTCGTGCGATCAATCAGTGGCGTTAGTAGCGGCGCTGCAAGAGGCTGGGTTGGTAGGTTTGCATCACGGTCAGGTCGCGGAACAGTTGGTACAACGGCGCCTGGGTGCCGCCGCTGATGACATGCTCAGCGCTCACCAACGCGTGGTCGAGCTGTTTCGCAGTGGCGGCCAGCACCACACCCTGCTTGCCCAGAGCACTGTAGGCGTTGTTCACGGCGGCGTTCAATCCTGCGGGCGTCAACTTGTGGTCGCGCGCCAAGCGAATGAAACCGGCATAGGTCTCGTGGGCCGTGCAGGTTCGCAGCAACTCAGCGGCCGCTGCGTAGGCAGCCTTAAGCCGCTTATCCGCCTCAAGAAGATAGTCGCTCTTCACGGCTACTTGAGGCGCAGTCGCCGCGGTTTGCGCAACTGCAACCGGAGTTGGCGAGCAAGAGGAAGTGAAGCTTGTCTTCATGATGATGGGTATCGGCACGAGCTGAGTGAAGGTTGTGTGGAGATTGCCGTTCGTATCCGCTTGACGCAGAAACGGTCAGATAGCGGGTGGACAATTTGGGTGGAGGCTTATCTTGAGCCATTACACCGGGTTGCAGCTGGGTGACTTCTTTCGCCAGGTCGGCACCGAGGAACAGGCGCGCGAATTTTTCTGGACCGCGAGGTTTGACGGCAAACCGTTTGAGTGCCCGCGCTGTTGCCACGCACGATTCTACGAGATTGGCTTCTGGGCACGCATCGCGGGGTCGATGCGCGCTACCTATCCAACTACCTCGCCGAGCACACCTACCGGTTCAATCGCCGCCATGCTCCAGACACTCTGTTCCACCGCGCGGTGACGGCCTGTGCTCTTGCGAAGCACCGCCCTCTTTCAGCGTTGTGCGGTTAGGCGTGATAGCCGTCGGCAGTGAAGGTGCAGCGCGAGCCCACAACAGTACCGCGACCGTCAGGGAGCGGCGGCATCGGCTCTGCCCACACTGCCGTTTGGGCCGCCCCACTCGGGGGCGAAATTTGCGCTGCTCGGCCGACAGGAGCAGTGGGGGTGGGGAGCGCCGCGGTTTGGCGCGGCACGGGAATCAGTAGAGGCGCCCAGCGGAGCAACCCGCCATTCCTTTGCGGTCGTGGTTCGGTCTGACGTCCGTACCAAGATTTCCGCGCACCAACGCCGGACGGTGCACCCAGGGGCTACATAGCGGCACGATGTGTTACAGCGACTCACTTGTAGTTCTGCGTCAAGCGGATACGAACGAAATTGGGACGGCGTGTCGCAAAATGAACAAGGACGAGGGCTCAGGCGCAGCATCTATCGAGGAAACCGTGACAAGACCCTGGGGCTGCTCCGACGATGTGACCGGTTGTAGAAACGGAAAGCGACGACGTTCGTTGGTTTTGCTGGAGCGGCGTTCGAATCTTTTGGCTGATCGTGATAGCAGCAAGTCGCTTTGGCTCGTTGTGAGGGGAAACAATGCCGATGACCGGGTTGATCGTTGCAGTGCTGCTGGCCCAACCACCGCCGCAGCCAGTTCTTGATTCAGCAGGTTCGATGCCTGTGCCGGTACTATTGACCCAAGCCGAACCTGAGCTTGTTGTTTGGTATGGATGGCAAGTCATTCTCGTCGATTTGGCTGCCATGACCGGTGTCGTCTTGGCAGGTGTTCGGGATGACAGCCGTTGGCTGCCCCCCTCGCTGGCATTGGCGGCGGTGGGCCCAGCCGGTTTGCATTTTCTGCATGGGCGCCCTGCCAGCGCAGGACGAAGCGTCGCCTTTCGGTTGGGGGCCGTCTGTGGTGGGGCTTTTGCTGGCGGCCTGATCGGGTTGTTGGTGCCAGTGCGAGGCGCCATGTTCAGTTCGGCAAGCGCGGCGCTCTATGGCGGCGCCATCGGCGCAGGGCTGGGATATCTGGGTGCCGCGTCGCTTGATGCCACCGAGTTGTCGCCGCTCAGGCCCTCTCGTCGCGTGTCAGGCGATTCGTGGGCTTCTGCGCAGCGCGGTCTCGATGAGTTGCAGGTGGGGCCAACGACCCCACGGTTGGTGCGGCTGACGTTTGGGTTCTGACCGAGGCATCGCGACACACACCAGCCGCTGCCGTTTGCGTCGATTACATGCCTTTGTACGATAACAAAGGTCGGAGTCGCCGCACGATGCGGGTCAGCTCTCGTTGGGCCGTCATCACCTTGTCGATATCCTTGTAGGCCCGCGGCGCTTCTTCGAGGAGATCCGCGCTCTTGCGGTAATCGAACCAGACCCCTGCCATTTGGTGCTCCAAGGCCCGCCGCGAGATACGTGTGCGTGCTTCCGTACGGCTCAGCGATCGGCCGGCACCGTGGGAGCTTGACCAGAGTGCTTCGGCACAACCGCGACCTTCGACATGGTAGCTCGCCGCACCCATCGAGCCGGGAATCATGCCTGGCTCACCCTCACGAGCTGAGATGGCGCCTTTGCGATGCACCCAAAGGCGTTGGCCCTGATGCTCGGTGACCTCGATGAAGTTGTGATGGCAGTTGATTGCGGTGTTGGGATCGGCGCCGTCACCGGTGACTTCCGTCAACACTTCGATGGCCTTCGCGACAAGGGCTTCGTCGATTCATCGCGATGGCCTTCGCGACAAGGGCTTCGCGGTTGCTGGCGCGATTCATCGTCCGGGAACACTATCACATTGGCTGTGGTGAGACGTCGCGCCAAATTCCGCGTGTGTGTGACAATGTTCATGAACGATGTGCTTCTCGATGTGCTTCTGTGAACCTTTCGTCTGGTGGTGTCGGAGGTGCGGTTAAGGCGACTTCGACTCAGCAGGGTGAAGTGCCGAGCAACAGAGTTGGAAAACACGCTTGGAAAACACAGTGCGAGCGTGCTACTCAAGCCCCGTTCACGCTCGCGGAGGAGTGGCCGAGTGGTTTAAGGCACCGGTCTTGAAAACCGGCGTTCCGAAAGGATCCGGGGGTTCGAATCCCTCCTCCTCCGCCAGTAACTACCTATCCCTCTTCGCTTTTCTTCGGTGAAGACTGCCCGTGGCCGTCCTGTGGCCGTGACTCTGCAACGTCCCCGACAAGTGCCTCGACCGCGTTATGGCGCACGTCGGGGCTGAGATGGCTGTACCGCAACGTCATCTCCATGCCCTGATGGCCGAGCAGCTCTTGCACCGCCTTCATGCTCACACCCCGCATCGCGAGGTGCGAAGCGAAGGTATGCCGAAGCACGTGCCAGCCGATGTGACGAATACCCGCGTGCCTACAGATCCGCATCAAGCCCTTGCGCGAGATCTGCTCGGTCAACGGCGAGCCGTCTTCCTGGCAGAACACGAACGGGCCACGCAGGTGCTGGTGCGCTTTGAGTGCGGCCACCACTCGCGTATTCATGGGCACGTTGCGCTTTTGGCCGTTCTTCGGCGTGACCAGCTTGTCCTTCCACTTGTTGCGCTGGACCACCAAGTTGCGGCTGAAGAACTCCACGTCGCCCCACTGCAGGCCCATGAGCTCGCCCATTCTCAAGCCCGTGTTGAGCGCAACGAGGATCATCGTCTGCCACATACCGGCATCTGCCTTTTCTACAAGTTGCTCGGCCTCCTCAAACGACAGGAAATCAAACGTAAGAGGCTCACGACCAAAGAACCGGATCGGTGGCTTGGTGGGGATGAGGTCCCAGTCCACCGCTTTGGTGAGCATGCCACTGATCACGACCAGTTGGTTGTTGATGGCCTTCTTGGTGTAGCCTCTGGTGAGTTCTGTGGCATCCTTGT
>JAKLEG010000520.1 GCA_022703175.1 Myxococcota bacterium
GAGCCCAGATTGCGTCCGTTGTAATGGATCGAGCCGCGATCGGGGGCATCGAGCGTGCCGATCAGGTGTAACAACGTGCTTTTGCCAGCCCCGGAGGCACCCGTGACCGAGACCATGTCACCGCGTGCGAGCGACAACGATGCGCCCGCGAGCACGTTGATCATCGCCTCGCCTTTTCGATACGCCTTGTGGAGGTCTTGAACCTCAAGAAAACTAGCCGTCACGCAACCCCTCGACCGGCCGCAGGCGCGAGCCAACGAGTGCCGGAAACACTGCAAAATCCCATACGATCACCAAGGCCGCGAGCACGACGAGCAGCACATCAGCACCGCTGACGTGCACGGGCAGCGAGTCGATATAGTAGACCTCGCCCGGAATCCCAAACCCAAACATCTTGAGCAAGGCGGCGGTGATGAGTGCCGCGACCACACCAATGATCGTGCCGAACGTCCCGACCAACATGCCCTGCACAAGAAACAGCTTCATCACGCCCACATCCTGAGCGCCCATGGTTTTTAGGATCGCAATCTCTTTGCGCTTCTCGATCACCGACATGGTCAACGTGTTCACGATAGAGAAGCTCGCGACCAAGATGATGAACGCCAACACGATGAAGGCCACCACGCGTTCGAGCTTGAGCGCCGAGAACAGGGTTTGGTTGCGGCGCTTCCAGTCCAAGGATTCGAGACCGCGATTGCCGTCGGCGTCCAACAGTTGCTGCGCGCGCATCCCCACGGCATCAGAGCGCTCGGGGTCGCGCACGGCGATTTGCAGGCTTGTGACCTGCGGCGCCTCCAACTCGAAAAAACGCCGGGTCGTCGTGAGGCTCGCAAAGGCATAGCGCGCGTCGAATTCGTACATTTTGCTCGAAAACACGGCGGCGACGCGAAAATCCAAGCTGCGTGGGGCCGGGCCGATGGGCGTCAGTACCTCTAAAAGCGGTGAGATGACGCGCACCCGGTCGCCGACCTTGACGTTCATCGTGTTGGCCATTTCGCGACCAATGACCAGGCTCGGCACGGGGGCTGGAGCGCGAAACTCACCGCCGTCATCAGGCGCCGCGGGCGCGGGGCGCATCTCATCGATCAAGGGGTCGAGTGAGCCTTGGGTCAGCTGCTTGAGGACGTTGAGCACCTCGGGGGAATGCTCGGGGTCGATGCCAAACAGCATGCCACCGGTGTAGTTGTTCTGACTTGCCAGCGCCACCTCGCCCTCCAACGAGGGCGCGAAAGCGACAACGTCATCGAGCGTGGCCAGTCGCTCCAGGTCGGCACGGTCGGTGGCAAATGGAATGCCACGTTTGTGTTGTAACGAGATGTGGGCATTGGCACCGATGATCTTGTCCTGCAGGTCGTCTTCGAAACCTGACAGAATTCCCAGCGCGATGATCACGAGCCAAACGCCTAACGCAACCCCCACCACGGAGATCGTGGTAACCGTCGAAATGACCGGTGAACCCTTGGCCAATAGGAAACGTCGTCCGACCTGTCCTTCGTAGCCCAAGCTGGTGTCGAGACGGCCCCCGCCCAACAGCAGGTGGCCGAGCGAGGCGCCAAAATAGAGGAAGAGGATCACGGCGGCCGGGGCCACGAGCATCATGCGCGTCGTTGCTCCGGCAAAGTCGGCATTCTGGTGCGTGGCCAGCAACGTCAGCGCGGCGCCTTCACAAGCGAGCACGGCCCCCAGCAGCAGATCCATCAGGCCAGGCATGGTCCGTTTGCGCACCGCGGCGATGAAGCCGATGGTCGCAGTGACCCAACACACATAGCCCCACACCCAGGATTGCGCGCGTTCCAGGTTCAACGGCAGGACGGCAAACGCCACGGCCAACGGCGCTGCGCCGCCTAACAGCGTCAAAGCGAGGGTCGCAATCACACGCAGCGACACCCCGCGCGAGGTCAACAACGCGCGCCACTGCCACAGCGCCCATGACTCGATCACGAGGGCCACTAGCAGCCCCCAGAAAGAGACCGGTACGTTCACGTCTGCGGCCTGAGCTGCGGGAAGAGCACCACGTCGCGAATCGAGGTAGAACCGGTGAGCAACATGACCAGCCGGTCGACGCCCAAGCCGAAGCCACCGGTGGGCGGCATACCGTGCTCAAGCGCGCGCACGTAGTCCTCATCCATCGCGTGCGCCTCCTGGTTGCCCTTCTCTTTGGCGCGCAGTTGCGCCTCAAAGCGCTGTTTCTGGTCCACCGGATCGTTCAACTCGCTGAAGGCGTTGGCCAGCTCACGGCCGCCGACGTACAACTCAAAACGATCTACAAACCACGGGTCGGCAGGCTTTCGCCGCGCCAACGGTGACACCGAGGCCGGGAAGTCGTAGATGAAGGTTGGCTGAATCAGCTTGGGTTCGGCAAAGTGCTCAAACAAGGCGACCACGCGCTCGCCATCGTTCATGTCTTGAGCGTCAAAACCTAGCTTCTGCAAGATCTGCGTCGAGGTCGCCGCGTCTCGGGATTCGCTGGGGGACGGCCCACCAAATTTTTGGATGGCTTCGAGCATTGTCAGGCGAGCGAACGGTCGGGCCAACGAGATGTCCATCTCGCCCCATTTGACCGAGGTTGTGCCCATCACGGCTTGGGCCGCACCCGACACCAACTCTTCACCCATGTCCATCAACTGCAGGTAGTTGGTGTAGGCCTGGTAGAACTCCAGCATCGTGAATTCGGGGTTATGGACGGTGCTGATCCCCTCGTTGCGGAAGTTGCGGTTGATTTCGAACACACGTTCGAAGCCGCCGACGACCAGACGCTTGAGGTACAGCTCTGGGGCAATACGCAGATACAAGTCGACGCCCAACGTGTTGTGGTGTGTGACAAACGGCCGCGCGGCGGCACCACCCGCGATCGGGTGCATCATCGGCGTTTCCACCTCGATAAACCCGCGGTCATAGAAGAAGGTGCGCATCCATTGAATGATGCGTGCGCGCGCCGCGAACACGTGCCTCGACTCGTTGTTCATCACCAAGTCGAGGTAACGCTGGCGGTAACGGGTTTCGATGTCCGTCAGGCCATGCCATTTTTCAGGCAGCGGCCTCAGCGCTTTGGTGAGGATGCGAAAACTTTTCACGAGCAGCGTCAACTCGCCGGTCTTGGTGCGCATCGGGGTTCCGATGGCGCCAATAAAGTCGCCCAGATCGAGCTTCTTCAACAGCTCGAACCCTGCTTCGCCCACGGCGTCTTTCTTGATGAACAGCTGCAAGCGGCCCACCGGCTCGTTACTTTGGACTTTGGCGTCACAGGTTCGATCCTGCAAACGCAAGAACACCGCTTTGCCAAAACCGTTGACCGCCATCACTCGACCGGCCACGGCATGCTGTGTGGTTACGGCGGCGAGGGTCGCAGGATCGGTGGTGTTGCCATACAACGTGTGGAACTCAGCCGTGGTCGTGAGACCCAACCCAGAGCCAGGGTCCGGGAAGTCGTTGGCATAAGGATCGGTACCCATCTCGCGCAGGCTTTGAGCCTTGGCGAGGCGCTGCTCAAAAAACTCGTCTCGTTCTGTCATAGGGCTCGGCAAACTATGCGGGCTCGTCACGAGGGTCAAGGCTGTGCTACACCAAGAACAGTCATGCCAAACCTGCATTTTTTGTTGGGGATTTTGGTCACCGTGTGGGTCACGAGCGGCGCGTCGGCGTCAAGGGTGCCTCACGTGTCAGGTGTCTGGGTCGCAGAGGCCAAGGCGCGGACCAAACCGCCAACGAAGAAAACCAAGCCGAAGAAGTCGACCGACAAGAATGACACGGCTGAAGTAGCCGATGCGCCCGCGCCCGTTGCCGCGCCGACGGGGTTACCGCCACCCCCGGATTTGCCAACGAAGTACAAAGGCGTCGCGATCCTGCCAATTCAAGGCCAGGATGTGCAGCCAGCGCAGGTTCGACATTTTGAACAAACCATGATGAACGAGGTGGACGAAACGCCCGGGTTGCGGGCGATCTCCCCCCAAGACGTGCAAAACGATGTTGGCAACGTGAACCTGGATGCACGTTCGTGCCAATCCCAACTGGCTTGTGTGGCGAGGATGGGGCGCTACGCTCGCGCCCACCTGGCGCTCGACGCCAAGCTGGCTTCATTGGGAGGTACGTTGAGTGTCTCGATGCGGCTGGTCGACACGCAGACGGGGTTGGAGGTCGGTCGCGTGGCGGACCCAGTTTCGGAGGATGCCAAGGAGCAAGCGCAAGAGCTCCACCGGATGGCCGTGCAGCTTTTGGCGCCCGAGACCTACGTCGGCCAGCTCACGATCAAAGTATCGATTGAGGGTGCTGACGTTTTTCTCGATGACAAACAGATGGGCGTGACGCCGCTTAAGGCGCCGCTTGCCGATCTGCGCGCGGGCCCGCACATCTTGCGCGTCAGCAAGCCCGGTTTTGCTGACGTGAACCAATTCGTAGACGTGGTTTTCCGGCGCAACGTCACGGTCAACATTGATCTCGCCAATACCACC
>JAKLEG010000521.1 GCA_022703175.1 Myxococcota bacterium
AGCGGCTGAACCCGCCCTTGGAAACCGCCGCCGAAACCCTGGATGCGCCTATCCCCGTAAGTGACGTGGAGCCTGCAGCCGGGCAACCCAGCGCCGTGGAGTGGGACGGCAAGGTGGTGCGAGTGGCGGTGATTGGCCGACCGAACGTCGGCAAATCGTCGATGGTGAACCGGCTGTTGGGCGAGAAGCGCCTGGTGGAGTCGCCGGTGGCGGGCACCACGCGTGATGCCATCGACACCTCGGTTACGGTGGACAACCAGGACTACGTGCTCATTGACACCGCCGGGATCCGGCGCAAATTTTCGATTGCCGAGCGCTTGGAACGCTTCGCGGTGATGGTGGCGGTGCGTAGCCTCGACCGCGCCGACATTGCGCTTGTGGTGTTAGATGGTGGCGAAGGGCCGTCCGATCAAGACGCGCGTATCCTGGGCTTGGCCGCCGAGCGTGGCAAAGGCATCGTGTTGGTCATCAACAAATCCGATCTCATCAAGGAGGACAAACGCAAGGACTCCAAAGAGCGGGTGCGCTGGCGGTTTCCGTTTGTGCCGTTTGCGCCGCTGGTGGTGGTGTCGGCCAAAACCGGTCGGGGTATGGAACATGTGTTGCCCACGGCCTTGACGGTGCAGCGTGAGCGTCACCGGCGCGTGGCCACCGGGGAGTTGAATCGCTTCTTTGCCGAGGTGGTGGAGCGACATCCGCCGCCTATCGCTGGCGGCAAGCGACCGCGCTTGTACTTTGTCACCCAGCCGATGATACGGCCGCCGACGTTTGTCTTTGCCGCGTCCCATTCGTCGGAGATCCCTGAGTCGTATCGGCGTTACTTGGCCAACGCCTTGCGCGATCGCTTCGGCTTTGAGGGCACTCCGATTTGGGTGAAGTTCCGGCCGCACCGCAAAGAGCTCCCCAAAACCGTGAAGCGGGGGCAGGGGAAGAAGAAGCGCTGAGCGCCGCCTACCGCACCTCGTGGGGCCTTGGTTTTTTTGCGGCATGCGTGCGCCTGGCCCCGTCGCCTGTGGACCCACCCCGGCCGCTAGGTTTAGATTCACAGGCATGGACCGAGCTTTAACCACCCAACGTCTGTTCGCGGTGCCCCGGGCGCTGATTGGCATGATTCACGTCGGTGCATTGCCGGGCACACCTGCCGCACGGAAATCACTAGATGAGATCATCGCCACGGCCGTGGCTGAGGCGCGTATGTACCGCGACCATGGCTACAACGCCGTGATGATCGAAAACATGCACGACCGCCCGTATGTGAACGGCGACGTTGGTGCCGAAATTGTCGCGGCGATGACGGCGGTGGGGCGCGAGGTGCGGCGGGACTCTGGCTTACCCCTTGGCGTGCAGGTGCTCGCGGGGGCCAATCGCCAGGCGTTGGCGGTGGCGTTAGCGAGCGGCGCCAGCTTTATTCGCGCCGAAGGTTTTGTGTTTGCCCATGTGGCCGACGAAGGCCTGATCGAATCGTGCGCCGCCGACCTGTTGCGCTTCAGGCGCCAAATCGGCGCGGAACAGATTGCGGTATTCGCGGACATTAAGAAGAAACACTCCGCACATGCCATCACCGCCGATGTGGGCCTGGCCGATACAGCACACGCCGCTGAGTTCTTCCTCGTAGATGGCGTCATCGTCACCGGCACGGCCACCGGACGGCCCACCGATCCACACGAAGTCAGCGCCGTTGCGGCAGAAGTTGGCATCCCTGTGTTGGTCGGCTCGGGCGTGACCCCCGAAAACCTTGCGGCCTATGCCGCCGCGGATGGCATCATTGTGGGCTCGTACATCAAGCAGGATGGCCTTTGGTCGAATCCGCTTGACCCGGTGCGACTGGCAGCGATGACGCGCGCCTTTCGAGCACTACCTGCGCCACAAGCCGTATGACCGCGACCCAACCGTCAGCCGACCTCGTGTGTGCGGGCAATCTGATTGTCGACGACATCGTGCTGGCCGACGGATCGACCCGCATGGGGCACCCCGGCGGCGCGGTGATCTATGCGGCCCTGGGGGCGGCGTTATGGGGCGCTAACGTTGCGATCGTGGCGCCGGTTGGGGATGACTATCCCGCCGAGACTTTGCGCAGCTTGGCCGGGCGCGGCATCGATCTGGGGGGCTTGCGGCCTCTCAACGGGCCCGGTTTACGTTCGTGGCTGCTGTACGAGCCTCAGGCGCGGCGCATCGTGCCACGGCTGGGCACACCCGACCACGCTTTGGCGAGCCCCACAAGTGCGGATCTGCGCGCTTATTCCAGCGCGCGTGCTTTCCACATAAGCCCGGCGCCGCTTAGCTGCCAGTTGGCGTTGCTTGAAGCGCTTGCCCACAGCGACGCCTGGGTGTCGGTCGATCCGTTCGAGCCGATCACCGAAACGAGTCTTGCGCGCTGGCGCTCAGCGCTCGCTATGATGCACCGGTTGTTCGTGAGCGCCGAGGAGTTGACGCTGGCCGACAGCGATCCGCTTACGGCGGTGCGACGCCTGCAGGGGGGGCGACTCGAACACGTGTTGCTCAAGCAAGGGGCTCAAGGTGGGCTCTACTGCACGCCACAGCACGCGTTGCCGTGGCGGGCGCAACCAACCCAGGCGGTAGATCCTACAGGCGCAGGCGACGCCTTTGCTGGCGGTTACCTCGCAGCGCTTCTAGCGGGTGCAGATACGCGCACCGCACTCGCAAGTGGTGCAGTCTCGGCGAGTTTTGCGGTGGAGGCCTGGGGGCCCGCAGGCCTTCTCGGCGCTACCTTGGAGGTGGCACAGGTGCGGCGGCGAGAGCTACTTGCATCCGCGGTTGCGACCGCCTGAGGCGTTGGGAGGTTGGGGGGGGGGCAAGATGCCGCGCGGCACACGGGAGCCCGCGCGGCGAGAGCTTGCCGGAAGAAACGTTAGCCGCCGAACAGCTTCTTGAAGAAGCCCATGAGACCGCCGGTTTTCGCGGGTTGGGCTGCTGGCCTGGCGCCGCTGCTGACGGGTGCCTTCGTCTGTTGTGGTTGGGGTGCGCCACGGCGCTGTTGTTGCTGACCGTGACCTTGCGGCCCTTGTTGCATTTGTTGCCGCTCGTGACCCTCGCCACCGCGACCTCGGCCCCGGCCACGTCGTCGTCGCCGGCCGCCTTCGCCACCTTCATCGCGTTGCCGGTCGTCACCACCGGGGGTGGTTTCCTTCTTCACCGGCCCGAACTTCTGGCGATAGGCATCCAGATCCATCATTTCGAAGCTCGGCAAGGCCAAGCTGTTAAACGTCTGGTCGTCATCCCGACCATGGCTGGGTCGACCGCCGCCCATGCCTTCGCCACGCCGGCCACGTCGTCGCCGCCGCGAACGATCGCCATCTCGACCACTGTCCCGGCCACCCTGCGGCCGGTCATCTCTGCTGCGCTCTTGGGATTCCATTCTCTCTTCGTCCTCATCCTCCAAGCTGTCATCGTCATCGTCGATGTCGCTTGGTTCTTCGGGTTCGGTGGACTCTGCTTCTTCGTCGTCCTCGTCATGGGGAGCGAGCGACGGCTCGGCAAAGAGGTCTTCTTCGCCATCGCCCTCGGTCACGTCGTAGCCCTCCGGCGGGCCAAAGTTTGGCTCGGGAAGTTCTTCGACCTTGGCATTCGGGTCCGCCATGAACGCGAAATCATCTTGGCCGGGCAAGAAGCGCGACTCCGAGATGATATCGATCTTGACGTTGTAGCGCCGCATCAGCTCTTGCACATCGGTCCACTTCACGGTGCGCAGGTGATTCGCCGCTTCGGGTTCGAGTTTGACAGTGGCGGACAGCAGGTCGCCGCGTGCCGCGCGGTCTCGGAGCCTACGCAACACGGCCACCGCGTGCGACTCGGGATTCAAGATGTGGCCCGTGCCTTTGCAGACTGGGCAGCTGCGAAAAACGCTGGCTTCGAGCGCGCTGCGCAAGCGCTGGCGCGTGAGCTCCAGCGTGCCGTTGGGGGAGATTTGACCGATCTTGATACGCGCCTTGTCCTGCAAGAAGGCTTCGCGCAGGGCACGGACCACCTTGCGCTCGTTCTTGCGCGCGAACATGTCAATGAAATCGATGACCACGATGCCGCCCAGGTCACGAAGTCGCAGCTGTCGAGCGACTTCGGCGGCGGCTTCGAGATTTGTGGCCACTGCGGTCTCCTCGTGGCGCGATTCCTTCTGTTTGCCGGAGTTGACGTCTACCGCCACCAAGGCTTCGGTTTGTTCGATGACAATCGAGCCGCCCGATTTGAGCGGCACCTTCATCGCGTACAGCACGTCCAGTTGGTCTTCGATGCGGTAGTGATGGAAGATCGGCCGGCGCTCGACGTAGCGAGAGAGCGCGCGTTTGTGCTTTGGCATCACCAGATGCATGTACTCGTTGGCGCGGTCGAAGGCGTCGTCGGAGTCGACCACGACCTCATCGATATCGCTCGTGAAATAGTCGCGCAGCGCGCGAATCACGACATCCTGCTCCTTCAAGATCAGGGCCGGGGCC
>JAKLEG010000522.1 GCA_022703175.1 Myxococcota bacterium
CCACTTGCTGGAAATGCTCACCCGCCTCGCCGCCCTCACCCCGCAAGGCCCCACAGGCACAGCGCGCGCGTTGGATGAGTTTGCCGGCCGCAATCGTCGCCGGGCTGTCACCATAGTGATGTCTGATCTGTTTGACCCCGATCCCAACTTGTTCGTGGCCTTGAGGCGCCTCTGTGCGCGCAGACACGATGTCGCAGTGTTGCACCTGTTGGATCCGCTGGAGCTCTCGTTCCCCTACGAAAACCCAACGCTCTTCGTGTCGATGGAAGATGAACGTAAGTTATTCGTCCACCCACGCACGCTGCGACAAACCTATGTCGAACAGATGGCGAAGTTCTTGGATGACATCGAGCGGCGATTAAGCGAATGCGGCGTGGACTATCAACGCATCCTCACCGACGAGCCCCCGGCGCAAGCCCTCGGACGCTTCCTACGGGGTCGAGAGCGGCGCGGCTAGTACACGGTCTGTTAGTAGCGTCCGGTCACTCGAAAAAAGTAACCGTGATGATTACGAGTGGGGTCGGCCAACAGGTCGTCAGAGAAGCGCGTAAAGTTGTAGCCTACCCCCACGGCCGCATAGGGCACCGGGAGCCACGCCAATTCCACCAAGGCACCATGCTCCGACTCCTCGGTAAGGAGATTACCCAACCATCGATACTCCACCCCTGACTCGAAGCTCTCTGACAGATGGTAGCCCAACCGCGCCAAAGCGAGGATTGTCGTGGCACGGACCCGGGGCAACTCGGCATCCCGCACCTCAGCCCACTTGATAGCCAGCTTGTTGGCGAAATCGAACCCCAAACCCACTTCGACAACGTCTTCAATCGACAGAACATCCGCGATTTCCAATTGGAATTGGCTCAGCTCCGGGTTCAGCGCCCGGCGCTCATAGCGGCGCGTCCACTTCAATAAGCCATTCAATAAGTCGGTGGCGACGGGCCGCAACGCCACACCTGCCGAAACGTCACAGAACTGCCCTTCGGCGAACCCCCATGACGAGCTCGCTTGCTCTTTGTAGTCGAGGTTCTGGACGGTCGCGCCGCGCACGCGCAAGAGTGTGACCAAGTAGCGATCGAGGCGGTAGTCGCCGCCGGCTTCACCAAACACCACCAGGCGATCATGGGCCCCGAGCGCAGCGTCGCCGCGGTCATAGCGCATTTCGAACCGTGCACCGGCTTTTAGGTTTTGGTTCCGAGCATATTCCAAGCCTGTAGCAAAGGCGTCACGGGACGAAACCCCCACGGGGAACGTGCCCGCCGAAGAATAACCCGAGGCCGAGAATTGCTGCGTGCGCCCCACAGCTGTTGAGCCGTAGCCGCTGACGCTACGTTCGTCCACCGCATAGCCCAGTGGCCCCACAACAGCGCCCGTGCCATGCCCAGTCAGTTGTGCCCTCTCATACGAAAGCTTAAGTGACAGACCCTCAGCCACAGTCCAATGATTGTCCATACCAATGACAGCACGTCCTGAACGACCGCTGGCCAAAGAGTCGACTTGATACTCGGCATAGGAACGCGAGCCTGGGATAGCCGTCGACTCACCGCCGACCACGCTCGTTGCCACGGTGCGACCGTCTTGGGTGAGCATCCGCTCGGACGCGTAAACGCTAAACCCGTCACCCAGATGTGTCTTCAGGCCCGCCTGTGCGCTGTTAGCACCAGACCAGCGCAACGCCTCGGTCGCCGTCAGGTACAGCCCTTCGCCCAGCTCGTACTTGCCCCCAACGCTGGTGGTGAAGCGATCTTGCCACTCGCTGACGATGCGCTCATCGGCGCGCACGGCCAACTCCTGTTCGGCCATGACGGTGAGGCGCGGCAACAGCTTCTGTTCGCCAAACGCCGACACCACGTCGGTGTTCACGATCCGCATCGCGTCGTCCCAATACGTGTGACCGACCTCGGCGCCCACCTTGTAGCTCTGGCCCAGATGCTCGTAGCCGACCGTGGTCAACTGACGATTCACATGACGTTCCTCGGTCGCCAAAAACAGCTGGCTCCAGACGCCATCGTGGCGCACGCGCACGCTGTCGTGGTCATCTAGACGCGCCGTCAGTTGCCCACCCAGCTTGGCCTGGCCTTGCTCCAAAATCGTGCTCCCCGAATAGAAGTAGGGATCTTGGAATTGTGCATACACCTGGTAGGGCAACCAGCCACCCTTCGGCAGCGCCTCGGCATGCGTCAAAAACTCTCCAGCGTCGCCAGCCACCTGCAGCTTCGCAGCCCAACCCTGAACCTGCTCGGGACGGACATTCCCTTGCGCATCGGCAAAGCGAGCCGCCGAGCCCAGCTGACCATAGGTTACACCCCCGTCCACGCTTACCAGGTGGTCGGCATCCTCGGCTTGCGAGAAGGCCAGCTCGGCGTTGATCCGCATCGTCGAAAACAACAGAGCCTGAGCATCCCCCCCCACCAGGCGGTACCGGGCCCCGCCAGCGGCGCTGTGGTCTTCCGTGATCACGCCCCCCCCCAACCGCAAGCGTTCCCCGAACTCCTGACGCACCTGAAATGCATAGGCCTCGTCGCCCTGATCGTACAGGGACGCGGTGTAGTCATACTCAACCTCAATGAACACCGGGTTGCCATCGAGAGTGTGGGCCGCATTCTGCTGCAATCGGAAGCCGGAAGTCACGAGCGACGCCACCGGCGCAGAGAAAATCAGCCGCCCTTCCCGATAACTAATCGAGTAGTCAACATCGCGGGCCTGCGGCACTGCCGAGAGGCGCATGCCCGTTAGCGCATCCCTTACGACGAGCTCCACGCGCTCCGACCCTTCCACCATTTCCCCGTCCTTAAGGAAGTACATGGAGCCGCCGGTTCCCTGCAGCACCAACTGACGGTGTCGCACGCCGGTCTGTGCCGACGCCGCGAACGCGTGCACCTCGGTGCGTTGCCCAGCCACAAATGGATGGTCCAAATCTAACGAGGCGCCAAAGTAGCTGCGCTGGAAGCGGAACAACTCGGCGCCGTCAATGCGGGTTGAGAAGTTGCCCACAATGGCACGCGACTTGTCGGCCTCCAAAAGCACGTAAACCTTGGCTCGCGACGCAACGTCCTGAACCTCCTGCGCATTGTCGCCATAGACCGGATAGTAGCGCTCGGGATCGACGAGCTGCTTGAGCACATCGGCCTCGGCTTCGCGACCGGTGTCCACATGGGCTGTGACCCGCAACTCGGCAAATGGATTGGCAGCAACCAACGCCGAACCACGCACCCTCCCCTTCAAATAACCCACAGCGCGTCCATGCAAATAGAGTTCCTCAGGCAGATACTCATTAAAGCCCTCGGAGTTGCTATCGAAGGTGGTGCTGGCATTCATGCCATCCAGCCGTCGGTCCCACCCCACCACACCATCGGCCAGCGCCATCACGAACCATTCGCTGGTCGGTAAACGATACTGCCGACTCACGCGTGTCAGATTGCCCTCTAGGTCCTCCGCGGTAATCTCAACAATGGCCCGCTCTCCAGTAAGCGTCACAAGGCGCACAAACTGGCCATCGTCAGCCACCGGGACGACCTCGCCATTGATGCGAATCAGGTTGGTGGGCGCCGTGCGACCGCGCACCGCCAATCGATCCGTATGAAGTGCGGCCCCCTCAGCAGGTAACCACACCGTGAGTTCCCCCGCAGTGACTCCGACCGGCGCGTCGACGAGCGGCACCGTTACCTTAGGCCTCCCCCCTGTCGCTGCCGCATGACCCACCGCGATAGGCGCTGCAAAAGCTGACTCCGTTGGCCGCAGCTCCGTTCGAGCGGGTCCAGATGGCCGCAGCAATCGCGCAGGACCACTCGGGGCAAACAGCGGCGGCGCCGGCAGGTCCGTCGCAAAGCCACTGACGGCATCCACGGCACTTGCCACGCCGAGGCTGTCCTTGAAGCCCGGCGTCCCCGCGTCGTCACTCCGCTGCGACAACATCAACCTAAGCGATGCGGGTCCTTCGCCAAGCAGCCCCTCTCCAGGCAAAACTGGCGAGGCGCCCCGCGGCAACTCATCGGTCACAGAGTCGAGGGGGCGTCCTCTAAACAACGGCACACTCACCAACGTGCTCTTGCCGTTCGCAGCCAGGAGTTCCACGGTTACGACCGCGTCGCTTTCCACCACCACCTTGCCCGCAAATGTACCGTCTGCGTTCACGGGAACATCAATCCCCGCCACGCGCACGCGTGCTGCCCCTGGCAAAGCTGCTATCGCCTCCAACTCTGGTGCTGTCACAACTGTCACAACCACCCGACGATTCGCTTCGAGCGCCTTGCCCGAGGTGCCCGGCATAAGCGGTTGGGTTGCCCCCACGGCCACCGCTTCGATACTCGTCACCTCCAAGCCTTTTTCCACGAGCACGCCCTTCAGCGCCGCAGCGATGCGAGCCGTGCGGACTTGGGCCGCGGCCTTCCCTCCTATGGCGTTGTCATGCACCACCAGGCGAACCATGGTTCCGGGACGCTCCTTTGC
>JAKLEG010000523.1 GCA_022703175.1 Myxococcota bacterium
GTACTGTATTGTAGTGGCGTCAGAGACATCCGGATTCACGTAGATCGGCACGTCGGCGGTGGCCATGATCCGCAGCGACCCTGGTTGCGCACCCATCGCTTCCATCACCACCCAGACATTCAAATTGAAGTTCAACAGCACCGACGCTCGCGACAGCGCCATCAACATCCCGGGGTCAATGATGTAGCCGGGTACATTGTTCTTCGCTGCGCCGACACGCGCCGCACCTTCTGCGCTCTCCGAACCGCGGAAGTCCACCTGGTCGGGGAATGCCACGCGCACAACCTCACTTGCCCAATCCGAGGTGTACAGCGACTTGCCGCTGTTCACGAAATCGCGCAGGTTGCCAACCGCGGAGGTCACCGTAGCGTTGGCCTGGCTCCAAAGGTAAGTGTCGACCCCACAGTTGAAGAATAGAATGTCGTACTCCGCTAACCACGCCGGGTCGGTCAGAAACTCCTCGACCCAAAAATCACCGTAGCCATCGATCAAGTCGACGTTGCCGGCTTCATCTTCAATCGTGGGCGTGCGTGAAAAGTAGTGCGCCCGAATTGGAAAGCCGAGCTCTTGAAGCACCTCTTCGACGCTATCGTACGAACCGGTGACAACCGCCATGCGCGTGGTAGGTGGCATGCACACCGGTTCTGCAAGCTCCACCGTGGTGCCGCCCTGCACCTCCACGGTGAAGGAGTTATAAAATGATCCGCGCCGAACCTCGATGACGATGGGACCTTCGGGCACGGCCGCAAGCGTGAAGTAACCATTGGTGTCGGTGATGTTCTCAATGACCGTGCCATCTGCGAGCGTCACGTACACCCGTGCACCCGCAAGCCAATAGCCATCCCCCGCGCAGATCCGGCCATGCACACCACCCACTGGCCCACAGCCGGCGTCGCCGATCATCGTCGTCTGGTACGCGGCCACAGCCACCGGGTAGCTTTCGTCAAAGCTGCCAACGGTAACGTGCACGGTGTAATTGCCCACCGGCACATCCTGGAGCATGAAGCGACCATAGGCGTCGGTGCGAGTGGTAAGGGTGCCCGCAGCCGTCGCCAACACCACCTCGGCCTCAGCGACCCAGCTCTCTGAGGCTTCATCACAGGCGCGCCCCAAAATATTGCCATGGTCCAACGAGCAGTTGGCAACCCCGATGTCGGTAACACTCCCCTCTCGCACGACACCGTTGCGCGTGCCGTGATAGGTCTCGGAGACTATTGTGAAGGTGTACGAACCCACCGGCAGATCGGTAAACTCAAAACAACCGTTCGCATCGCTTACGGCTGTACGGTCGGCCAACTCGCTGGCTGTCACCGTGGCTCCCACCACCCAGGCTCCCAAATCTCGCTCGCACAAACAGCCACGCAAGCCACCCACCGGTACATAGGGAGGTGGTGCCTTCTGCAGGTTGTCCGAACCACAACCAGCCCCCACGAGGCCTACCGAGAGAGCCCAGACGCATAACCATGGTGTCGTTTTCACGCCCAAAGTTATCGCGACATCGCTGGCAGTGTTGCGACTGTGCAAAAACATGCTAAACGCCCGAGTCATGCAACCACTGTCTGCGCTCACCCCTGCGATTGCGCGCGCCCTCACGGGGCTGTTCACAGATATCGATGGCACGTTGACCCACCAAGGCAAGCTGCCCGCCCACGCCTATGCGGCGCTGTGGCGCCTCCAAGAAGCCGGTTTGAAGGTCGTGCCGATCACCGGCCGGCCAGCCGGATGGTGTGATCTGATTGCCCGACAATGGCCCGTGGACGGCGTCATCGGCGAAAATGGCGCCTTGGCCTTTTATGAAGATGCCGGACGATTGGTGCGCTTGTACCATCCCGCGGTGGCCAAAGACGACGTACGCGCAAGGCTTACTCAGGTACGCGACGAGGTACTACGCGAGATCCCCGGCGCGCGCGTCGCCAAGGACCAGTTTGCGCGCATGTTCGATTTGGCCATCGACTTTGCCGAAGAGGCTCCCGACCTCGGCCTGGCTGTGGCGGAGAAGATTCGCCAATGTTTCGTTCGGCATGGAGCCATCGCCAAGGTGTCGCACATCCATGTGAATGGCTGGTTTGGCGACTACGACAAGCTGGCGATGACCGCGCTGTTCGTGCGCACACGCTGGCAATTAGAGCTGGGCCAGGTGCGCGAGCGTTTCGTGTTCTGCGGCGACTCGCCTAATGACGAACCGATGTTTGCCTACTTCCCGCATGCCTGCGGCGTGGCTAATGTGCAGGCATTTGGCGCGACGCTACACCACCCACCGACCTACGTGGCGGCAGGCGAAGGGGCCAGCGGTTTTGTCGAAATCGCGAACCGAATCCTGACGTTACGTGGCGCGAAGCCCGTGACGCTGGAACGCTAGAGTACGAAGTAAGCACCCACCCGGCCTTCCGTCACCCAGGTCATTTCGTTGTCGACCGAACGCGGCAGCAGACCCACCTCGGCAAAAATGCCAAGGGTGTCGAGCAGCTCGGCGTCCAGTCCCAAGGAGCCGCCGTAGGCGTATGACGGGTCGCCAGCCACGTCGGTGACAGCGAAGATGAGCCGACCAAATACCGGTACGACCGGCGGCGAAAACACGAACATCGGCCGCAACTCGATGGTGCTATCGTACTTGCTGTCTGCAAGTCCGGCCACAAATCCAAGTTCGGCACGCACCATCGTGCCGATGCCGTAGCCAGGAGCCACCATAATGTTGTTTTGCAACCTCTCGGCGGTGGGCTTGACCTGGTAGCCCATCCCCGCAGAGCCCTCGAAAATAAAGTCGGCCCGCGCCGTCGCCGGAGCCATGAACAACGCCACGAGACCCGCGCTCAAAATCAATCGTTGCATGTGACGCAAACCTCCGCAAAAGGAACAGTCAAGAAAGGTGGCCCTGCCACACTCGAAGGACGATAACCGATAACGGTTTGTTCAGCCATCCCCCTCGCCTTGCCAGCCAAGCACCCGTTGTGTTACCCGAGAGCACCAACAGTCAGGCGAAACCGCCTTTTTCGGAGTTCTCGCATGTCCGGCCATAGCAAATGGGCAACCATCAAACGGAAGAAGGGCGCTGCCGACGCCAAGCGCGGCAAGGTCTTCACCAAAGTCGTACGCGAAATCACCACCGCCGCTCGTATCGGTGGCGGCGACCCTAACGGCAATCCGCGTTTGCGCTCTGCCATCTTAGCCGCCAAGGCCGCACGCATGCCGGCCGACAACATCGATCGCGCGATCAAAAAGGGTACAGGCGCGCTGGATGGGCCGCCGGTGGAAGAGACTGTCTATGAAGGCTACGCACCAGGCGGCGTCGCGTTGTTCATTGAAGCGCAGACCGACAACAAGAACCGCACCACCAGCGAAGTGCGCACCGCGCTCACCAAGGCCAACGGCGCCTTGGGCGCGTCCGGCAGCGTCGCCTACATGTTCAAACGGCGCGGCCAGTTTGTCTTTGATGCGAGCAAGTACAGCGAAGACGAAGTGATGGAAGTCGCACTGGAGGCCGGCGCCGAAGACGTCGTCAAGGAAGACGACACCATCACGGTGACCTGCGAAATGCAGCTGTTCACCGCCGTGGTCGAAGCCTTCGACAAGCGGAACCTGAAGTATGAAGAAGGCGAACTGACGATGATCCCCGAGAATTATATTAAGGTCTCGGGTGAATCTGCAGAAAAAGTCCTAAAGCTCGTCGAACGCCTCGAAGAGTTGGACGACATCCAAAAGGTTCACTCCAACTTCGACATCGACGCCGACGAACTTGAGCGTATCGCCAACAGCAGCACCTGAGGTTTTTCAAGATGTTCAAGCACCTGCCTGGGTTTGCGTGGGTCCGTGTCCTTACCGTTGGATGCTTTACTGTCATGGGCGCGGCCTGCAGCGACCCGGTGGTTCCCGAGTGCTCCGCGGGCGAATTGGTGGTGGACGGCACCCACATCGACAGCTTGTACAACTATGACGCCACGTGCGAGTTCGATTGTTGGAGCTTTGCAAACTACGACGATAGCGCCGTCTGCGCCGCAGGCTGCCCGCTCATCAACCGCACCAAGGTGAACGGCATCTTGGTGGGTGACCGGCGTTTGATGTTATTTGTGCCCGATGGCGACAACGCTGGCGGAGGCCGCGTCTTCTCCTTTGGTTACGTGGATGAGTCGGGTGGTACAGCTCCCGATGGCTGGGGCTTCTTAGCCCAAGGGCCGCTCAGCTACATCGGCGATCATTACAGCGATGGCGTCAATGCGCGCTTTGATATCCAGGTGATCGACCTGCAATCCAAACAAGTCGCCTTCGATGATGGCACCCTCGAAACCCATCTGGCGCGCTCGGGGCCCTACAACGGCAAACCGGGTCGGCTGGAGATTCTGTCGGTGACTGAGGCCCGCGACCGAATCACGGGGCGTTTCTTCGTAGGTGTCGACTCCCCCACCGCACAACCCGGTGGCGAAATGCTCGGCTGCTTCGACC
>JAKLEG010000524.1 GCA_022703175.1 Myxococcota bacterium
CTGCCTGGTGGGGGGTGTTTTGAGCCTGTGGGGGTTGACCGCTGAGGCCTACGAAGTGGAGACGCTGGCGGCGGTGGGACCCTCCGCCAATCGTATCGACGTCGTCTTCTTGGGGGACGGCTATCGCTCAAGCGATCAATCACAGCTTACGGCTGACGTGCAGGCGTTCTTGGAGGCGCTGTGGGCCGAAAGTACGTTTGGCGAGTATCGCAACTATTTCAACATTAAAGTGATCCACGTTGTCTCCAACCAAAACGGCGGTGATGGGGGGAGCTACGGCGCCAATCGGGACACGGCGCTGGGCGCCTACTTCAATTGTGCCGACATCCCTCAGCTTGTCTGTGTGGACACGGCGGCGGTGTATGCCACCTTGGCCAGCCACACGCCCGACTATGACGTCGGTTTTGTGATCGTCAACGATCCGACCTACGGCGGCTCCGGGGGCGATATCGCGGTGATGTCAGTGAACACGCAATCGGCCGAGGTGGGGCTGCACGAGTTTGGTCATAGCTTTGCCAACCTGGCCGACGAATATGACACCCCATATCCAAGCTATCCAGCCTGCGGCAGCGAATGCTCCGAGCCGAACGTCACCCCCAAGCACACCCGCGAGAGCGTCAAATGGAACGTCTGGTTAGACGCTGGCACGCCGGTGCCTACGCCCGAGACCACGGCCTACCAGAGCGTTGTTGGGGTGTTCGAGGGGGCGCGCTACCAAGCCACCGGGTTGTATCGGCCGATGATGGACTGCAAGATGCGCATCCTCGGCGTTCCCTATTGTCCGGTTTGCACCGAGGCCAATGTCTGGGGCGTTTATGACCGGGTCTCGCCCATCGACAGCTTTTCGCCCGCAGCTGCGGTGACCACGGCGTCGTGTGACAATGTCGTATTTAGCGTCGCCCATCCCGAGAAGACCGAGTCGCCCCTCGTCGTCCATTGGTCCGTGAATGGCGAGTGGCAAGCCCAGAGCGGTGACAGCTTCCGTTGGGGCCTGTTGGGCGCAACCGCCGGGACGTATACGATTGTTGCGCACGTGGAGGACGACACATCGCTGGTTCTTCGAGATCCGGAGAGCCTCTTGGCTGCCGAAATCACTTGGCACCTGACACTCACGGCCGATTGCGCGGCGCTCTGCGAGATTGATGGCATCCCGTATAGCGCAGGAACCGCCAATCCCACCAATCCCTGTGAAACCTGTTTGCCTGGCCTTGAACCCCATGCCTGGTCGGCCCAAGACGGCGCGGCATGTGACGATGGCGATGCCTGCACCGAAGGCGATCTCTGCCGTGCGGGAGCGTGTGTTGGCGGGGCCGATGTTTGCGACAGTGGTGCCCCTACGCCTGACAAGCCTACGATTGCTGTAAGTGACGGCTGCTCGTGTTGGATTGACCGCGATAGGACTGCACAGGCGGCCTGGCTCTGGGCCCTAGGTGCAATCCCGGTGGTGCGGCGTCGACATAAGCGTGTGGGGACAGGTAGGTAGCGCTAGAGGGCTGCCTTGGGCTCAAGCGTCGCAAGCCAAGCATCCAACATCGACAGCTGTTCGGCCAGCGGGCCTTGGCGCACATCCATCACCAAGTGGGGCGGCCGGGGATGCCCATAGCGACTGGGTTCAGTGCTTACGAAAATGCCGCAGGTGGGCGTGTGCAGTGCAACAGCCAGATGCATTGGACCCGTGTCACATGTCACCACGGCGCGTGCCCGGTGCATCAGGTGCCCCAACTCGATGAGCGTGGTCGGGGGCGCAAGCAAGGCCTCCTTGCAATGAGCTACCGTTTCTTGTGCCAATGCCGCTTCGCTCGGACCGTAGGTCAGCACAGGCGTTAAGGCATGTTCCAGGAGAGTGCGAGCCACCATGGCGTACGCATTCGCGTCCAGGCGCTTCTCGGTTAGGCGGGCGCCGATGTTGAGAACGGCGTAGCGCGTTTGTGCATGGGCCCGGAACCAGTCGGCGACAGGACTCGGCTCGGCGAGTGCCGGCAAGGCCGTGAGGGTGAGGTCATGCAGCCGTGCATGTCCAGGCACGGGCAACAGTAGCGCCAGGCGCAAGTCGATCTCGTGGGCATTGGGATCGGGCAGTGTGACTGGCGCCGAGAACATCCTTCCGAATCCTGGAAAATCGACGCCTACTTTATGTCGAGCGCCCGAGAATCGTACGAGCAAGGCTTGTGTGGCCGACGGGTCGGTAGGGTTGGCTGCGTCGATCGCTAAGTCGTAGCGGCTCCTGCGCAGGCGGAACAACGTGCCGAACGGGCCATCATGGTGGCGCAGGGCCTTCTTGCGGAACGGCAAGAAGGTGTTGATGGGGGTGTGCTCAGACATCAATGCTTGGGTTTTAACGCTGGCCAACAGGTCGATCTGCGCGCGTGGAAAGCGGGCACGGAGGCTATCGATGAGCGGCAGCATCAGGAGCATGTTGCCAACGCGCTCGTCCAAGCGCACAAGCAGAATGCGGGGCGCGGGCGGCAAAGATACCGGTTTGCGGCGCACGGCCAACAGCCAACCAACCACTCGGACCAACAGGTGCCGGCCCTGACGTTCGGCCTTCTTGACGGCGACGCTGCCCATGGCTTGTTAGCGGGCGGGTCGATGCTGGCGCATAGCCACGACAAAGCCACGGACATAGTCGACGCCGCTGACCACCGAGACAGCGACAGACAAAAATGTGAGCCACAGACCCGTGACGTGCATGTCGATGAGCACGGTCGTCGGACCAAAGTTGATGAGGTAAGGGTAGTGTAAGAGCAAACCGCACATTCCCAGCGTGCCCAGCGTGGTTTTGAGTTTGCCGCCTTCGTTGGCCGCAATCACGATGCCTTCCGAGACGGCAATGCCGCGTAGTCCCGTAATCGCGAGCTCGCGGGTCAGCACGATCATCACGATCACCGGAGGCACTCGTGGGCCCGGCAGCTGCAACAACGCCACCATCGTCACCAGATAGAACAGCTTGTCGGAGAGAGGGTCCAAGAACTTTCCTAGCACCGTCACTTGATTCAGCCGACGTGCCAAGTAGCCATCAAACATGTCGCTGATGCCACCCAGTGCGTAAATCGTCATCGCCCAAAAACAGGTTATGCGACTTTCGATGCCAGGCCACACCAGCGCTACGATGGCTGGGATAGTGGCAATCCGCACAAGGGAAATGATGTTCGGGACCGTCCACATCAGCGTACTCCGGCCGGCCACGTTGTCAGGTAATGCCGGTACAAGGCAAGCACGCGCTTCACATAGGTTTGGGTTTCAGCAATCGCGGGCACGCCCTTGGCACGCTCAACATTCTCGGGGCCAGCGTTGTAGGCTGCGATCGTTCGCCGGACATCGCCGTCAAAGCGGTTGGCCATCAGGCGCAAATAGCGGCTGCCTCCGTAGATGCTTTGGCGTGGGTCAAAGGGGTCGGCGATTTGCATTGCGCGCGCCGTGCTTGGGATGAGCTGCATGATGCCTTGCGCTCCTGCTGGTGAGACGGCGGCCGGTTCAAAGCTGGACTCGACGGCAACGATGGCTTTCACCAGGGCCGGTGGCAGCGAGTAGTAGCGCGCGGCCTCAATAATGAGCGGGTCGTACTCAGTGATGTCGACCCGATGGACGCGGCGCAGGTTACCGAGGTTATCCTGCCATTGGAAGGTGTTGGCCGAACCCTCGGCCCGATAGGGTTCAAAACGTGGGTCGTCAGGGATATTAGTAAAATGCAGCACCCCCTCGTCGTCCACGAAGCTGTAAAGCTCGGCATGGGCGAGGCGTGGCACCACCACGGCACCTACGCTCAGCCAGGCGACGAGTAGGCCGCGGGTGAGATGGGCGTTGGGGCGGAGGCTCATCTTCATGGCAAGAGGCTCGTTGGATCCTCGAAGACGATGTTATGGCGAACACCGCGTTTCAGCACGGTGTCATGGAGCCAGTGGGTCGAGGCATCGGGGGTATCGTTGTTAAAATGCAAGCCACGGCTTTCTCGCCGATGTTTGGCGCTGTGAACAATCAGGTTGGCCACGGTGGCCAGGTTTCGTAGCTCCACCAGATCGGGTGTCAGTTTGAAGTTCCAATAGTACTCGTCGATCTCCTCAATCAGCAGGTTGATGCGCGCCAGCGCCCGATCCAACCGGCGATCGCTACGCATAATTCCGACATAGTTCCACATCGTGCGACGCAGTTCGTCCCAGTTGTGCGAAACGACCACCATCTCATCCGGGTCGGCGGCGTCGCCGGTGTTCCATTCCGGAATGCCCTCTTCCGGCGTCACATCACGTCCGAAACCGCACATCGTCTGCGCGGCGCGCTCGCCTAGCACTGCGGCTTCCAGCAACGAGTTCGCGGCCAAGCGGTTGGCTCCGTGCAATCCGGTGCTCGCGACTTCTCCCGCGGCAAACAAGCCCGGAATCGACGTGGCACCCCAAGTGTCCGTAACCACACCGCCACACATGTAGTGGGCAGCGGGGAC
>JAKLEG010000525.1 GCA_022703175.1 Myxococcota bacterium
ATCCCTCCCCCGAGAGATGGCGACACTATAGGTTTTGAGATTTGGAGTGGCAACGAAAATCGCGTCAGTTTACGCAGTATTTGCGTGAATTTCACGCACTTCGGCGGATCGACGTACCTGGCGATCGGTGTTGGAGGCTCCATGCGTGAAAATGCCACATGGAGCCAGAGCGAGTTTAGATCTTTAGTAGGTCGTCGAACAGGCTGCGCTCTCGGATGGGCAACAACCGGTCGGACTCCGGACCCAGCTTAACAAAGATGGTCAAGATGTCGTCCAAGCCCTTCTTCAGGTCGGGAGTGACTTGTTCCAACGCCGCGCGAGCGGTTCGGATTTGTTCTTTGGCCGTACCAACGTTGGCCCCCGCCGCTACCAGCTGACCCACCAATTCACGTTCGTAGTCCAAGAGGCGCTTCAGGCGGCCGACGCCGCCACCGGTGAGATCGGTCATCAGCGTTTGCGCCTCGTCGGCGAACTCCATCACTCCTTCTAACAGCACGGTATCCTGGGGAATGTCGGCCGCCACGAGATTCAAGCCCCGGCGCACGTGGGCCAACAAGGCGAGCTCCAGGCGGGCTTCGTCTCGGCGCAAGCTGCGCGCGACCATCGTGCCGACCACGCGGCTATCTACATCGGCTTGGGCTTTGTTGAGCGAGGCGGCCGCGATGATGGGGGTCGGGCCGGTGCGCAACGTGGTGTTGTTTGGCGGCGGTGGTGTGCCCGGACTGGGAGCCGAACCCTGTGTGGATGAGCGCATTCCGACGCCGGTGCGCCCTCCCCGCGCCAGGCGGGCAAAACCACCACGGTCGCCTAACAGCTGTCGGACACGGTCTTGGGCCACGCGGGTGGAGATTTCGCCGCTTTCCAGCGCGCTGCTGATGGCACCCAGCTGGTTCAGCCGTTCGTCATAGTCTGCGGCAATTTGATCGGCGCGTCCGCGTAGCTCCGAACGGGCTGCGGCAATGTCGCGCTGGGCTTCATCGATGAGGTTTTGCGGATCCTTACTCATCGCAAGGTGAGCCTTTCATGCAGGAGGAGCTACTCACTTAAGCACAAGTCACCGAAACGCTCCAAGTTGTGAAAATCGCCCATCAACGGTGGTGACCAGGCACTCTCTTCGGAGCGGTTGCCTGCCGTCGTGCGATCTTTGGCGATGCGAAAGAAGTTGGCGCGAACGCATTGGCCTGCGGTGAGCGGCACGGAAAGGCCCGGGATGCTCGCCGCATCGATCTGCCACTCAACGGTGAAGCCGTGGTCCACGTCGGTGGGCTGGTTGAGCGTCCCGCGAGCCTGCACAGCGCTTTGCACGACGACATTGTAACGGGTGTCCATGTTGCGCCGTGGGCCGCCCGTAAAGCGGGCATCGAAGAGCGTGTTGGCTGGGCTTGCCTGTAGCTCGATGTAGTCTTTGCGGTTGCTGGTCGGGTCCAAAAAAATCTCCAACGCCTCCTCGCGGTACACGGGATCATCCCGAACGCTCAACGTAGCTTGTAAGTCTGGGTCGTCTGTTTGCATCGCGACATACAGCCGCTCACTGTCCCATAGCACTCTAAACGCTGAAGCCAACTGGGCCGGGCGATCGCCCCGGCTCAGCGTGAAGCCTTCGCTCCACGTCGAGGGCGCCCACTCTTGTTCGGCGGTGACACCATCGAGGGTCACAACGGCCCGGCGTTTGGGAGCCTGATAGCGTGGACGTGGGGGGGGTGTGCCGGCCACCGGGATGTCTCCGGCCACGATGCGATTGTCTCCCAGATGAGCACGAGGTGCATCTACGGGTAGGCGTTCATTTCCTTGGTACAACCCAACGCGCAACGCCAGGCGGGCCGCCGGCAGTGTGTTTGGCAGGTTCAGGGTGTGTTCGTCACGGATCACTTTGCCCACCGGCCAAGTCTCGGGACTGGGGATGGGTGCATGGTCGCCGTGAGCGACCCATCCTTGGGCGCCATCGGCCAACACGTGCACAAACACCTGGTAGGGTTTGGTAAGTGGTTTTTGCGCCACCCAGTAATGGGTAATAGCCACAGCATCGCCCGGCAGCGGCTCCTTCGGCGTGGCCACAAATCCTAGGTAACGAACCGTGTCGCCGCCCAGGGTCACGTCGCATGGGACGCCTTGGGTGCGGAGCTCTTGCAAAACCGTGTTGGGGGCGGTGTTGAGTACGGTGCTGGGCAGCCGGCTGGTACAAGCCACCAGGAGCGCGGCGCCTAGAAACAGGCAAGCAACGACAGTGCGCATCCTGACCTCGCCTAGGGAATAGTCATCGGAGTCGCGGGGTTTCTATCACGAACGAGCTGCCGAGGCAGCCCTCTCCCTTTACTCTGGTTACAAAGCCAGAGAAACTAGCGCGCTACATGAACGCATTGCCGATGACACCGCGCGTACCGACGGCCAGCCAACGCGAGTTGCGAGTGGTGGCAGAGGCCTGCTCGTGGGCCGCGGCGGTGGCCTTGTTTGCCATCGGTTTCAATGCGGTGCGCCCTACCTCGTTGCCGCTCGTGGCCCATACCCCCTACCAGACCTTGGTCCCCTGCCCGGACGTGCAGGCGGAGGTCGAAGCGGTGCCTGCCGTACGGGCCTTGGCTGACCCACATGCCGCATTTTGGGTGGACGCACGCGACGCGGCGGCTTTTGCCACAACTCGGTTCGGCTCGGCGGTGAACCTCCCCTACGACTACTTGGATCCCACCCCTCCCGAGGCGTTGATCCAACTCGGCAAAACCATTTTGGCGAGCGGTAAGAGCCGAGTCTGGGTCTACGGCGATGGCGCGACCCCCGACTCTGGCGAACAGCTGGCCAAGGAAATTGCCGCGTCCGGGATTCGCAACGTCGGCTACCTGGTGGGCGGTGCCAAGGCCTTGTTGGCCGGCTCCGGAGGCGCACAATGAAGGATCTGCGGGCATGGCGCGGGCACCCTGCTGTGGCGCTCTTGGCGCGTTGGTACCTAGGCTGGGTGTTCTTGGCCGCCGCTTGGCACAAGATTGTCGACCCAGCGAGCTTCGCTTTGGACATTGCGACCTACGAGATGGTGCCGCTGTGGACCATCAACCTGATGGCCATCACGCTGCCGTGGATCGAGGTGGCGGCCGGGGTGCTGCTGCTCTTGGGGTGGCGCGTGCGTGCGGCGTGTTGGCTTACGGGCGGGATGCTGGTGATGTTCATCATCGCGCTCGGCTGGGCGTTGGCGCAGGGACTCGATACCTCGTGCGGCTGTTTTGCGTCGACGGCCGAGGGGGCCGATCCGATCACCTGGCGAACCATCCTGCGCGACGTGGCATGGTTGGCCCTCGCGCTCTATGTTGGGATCTTTGACCGCGCGCCTTGGGGTATCGATCGATTCAGGGCGCAACGGAGTGTGCATGCGTAGTATTGCGATTGTGGTGGCGATTTTGGGGCTGTCCGGCGTTGGAAGTGCGTCGTCGGTATGGGCGGCGGACGAACCTGGCAGTTGGGAGGTGGCGGGCAAGAGCGATGCGCCGGTGACGGTGGTGGAGTATGCCTGTGCCCGTTGCCCGTTCTGCGCCAAGATCACCCCGGCCATGCATGAAGCGGTTACCACAGGAGCGCTTGTGGGCAAGGCCAAGCTTGTGTTCAAGCCGTTTCCGCTGCGTAATCACCCGGGTGCCAAAGAGGCGGCCCTCGCCTTCGCCGCGGCTGCCGAGTTGGGCAAAATGTGGCCTTACGTGTTGCTAACGTTTACGCGCTACGACAGTTTTTCGGTGGAAAGGCTTTCCAGCTGGGCCGTGGATGTCGGCTTGGACCGCGTCGCCTTTGAGCGCCTGATGGCAGACAAAACAATCCAAGATCGGTTGGTGGCCAGCAAGAAAGAAGGGCTCGCGGCGGGCGTGGACGGCACTCCGAGCTTCTTTATCAATGGCCAAAAGTACACCGGCAAGAACACCGTGGCCGAGCTGTCGGCAGCGATTGAGGCCGCGTACCTGCAAGGGAGTGGTACCCGCTAGGGCGATGCTCCTGCCTCGATGACGTTGACGCTCGACGTTTTGGGTGGAACTCGTTGTTCGTCGACGGGTCACAAACAACGGATCACGACCAAGCCATCGCCGCCGTTGGTCCCTGGCGAGGACAAAACTCCACCTGTTCCCCCCGTGCCTGACCCTGGGCTGTAGTCCGGATCTAGCAACCCACCCGGGTCTTGGTGGGTACCAGTCTCATTGCTTTCTGGCGTGACCGCCGCGCCACTTGAGCCGCCGCCACCGCCGCTGGCGCCGACATAGGGTGGGCCCCTGCCGCCGCCACCTCCTCCCTGCCAACCGGCGCCGCCACCGCCACCGCCGCCTGCTTTTGTGCCATTGCAGCCTCCATCGCCGCCCCCCGCTTCGCCTCCCGGTCCGAAAGTTGCGAGGGTGCCGTCGGCGCCATCGCCGCCGTCAAGGCCAACCGCTGGGCTCCCCGGCACGGTGCCGATGCCACCAATT
>JAKLEG010000526.1 GCA_022703175.1 Myxococcota bacterium
AAGTGAGGACGCCATGGGTCTCATCGTCGTAGGGTTGAGCCACCACACCGCGCCGGTCGAACTGCGCGAGCGGGTGGTCTTCTCTAAAGACGAAGCCTTGACGGCCTTGAAGCGCCTCACCACTGAAGCCCAGCTTCCCCAAACCCTGCTGCTCTCCACCTGCAATCGCACCGAGCTGTACGCTTTTTCCCAAAGCGATGAGCTTGCGACCGAATGCGTCCGCCGCATGGTCTTCAAAGAACGGATGCCGGAACTCAATGGCTCGACCGAGCGCTACCTGTACGCTCACAGCGGCGACGAGGCCGTTGCCCATCTGTACCGGGTCGCGTGTGGTTTGGACTCCATGGTCGTAGGCGAGGCGCAAATCCTAGGGCAGGTGAAAGCCGCTTACGAGCTATCGCGCACAGCCCAAACCACCGGCACCGTGTTGCACAAGCTGGTGAATGGCGCAGTCCGCGCCGGCAAGCGCGCACGCAGTGAAACCGACATCGGCAATGGCTCGGTGTCAGTGGCCTCCATTGCGGTCGAGCTGGCCGAGAAGGTCTTTCAATCGCTCAAGGGTCGACGTGCCTTGCTCGTGGGGGCGGGCGAGAACGGCAAAGTGGTCGCGCAACACCTGTTGGGTCGCGAAATTGCCCATCTGACAATCGCCAACCGCACGCTGGCACGTGCCGAAACACTGGCCGCAGAACTTGGCGGCGAGGCCGTCCCCTTCGAGGAGCTTGGCGAGGCGTTAGCTCAGGTCGACGTCGTGGTGTCAACGACCGGTGCCTCCGAACCGGTCATTGTCGGGCCGATGGTTCACAAGGCGATGAAGAGCCGCGCCCATGCGCCGTTGGTATTGTTGGATATCGCCGTGCCACGCGACATCGATCCGGCGGTGGATCACAACGAAAACGTCTTCCGCTTCGACATGGATGCGTTGCAGAAGGTCGTGACGCAAAACACGGAGCGTCGTAAAGCCGAAATCCCCGCGGTTGAAAAACTCATCGCTACTGAGGTCAACAGCTTCTTACGCTATTGGGCCAGCCTCGATGCCGGGCCCATAATTCGCGACTTACACGCCGCGTTCGAAGCGGTGCGCGACCAAGAGGTGCAGAAGAACGCCAAGCGATTCTGTGCTCCCGACCAGGCGCAGCTTATCGTCTTCAGTCGCTCTCTCATGCAAAAACTGCTCACCAACGTCACCCAAGAAATCAAGTCTTATCAACGCACTAACCCGGTCGAGATGGAACGGCTAGCAGCACTGCGCCGCATGTTCCGGCTCGAAGAACACTCCCCGGAAGCTCAAGGTACAGACGATGAGCTGGAATAAACCTTTGGCCGTCATCGGCACCCGCGGTTCGCAATTGGCTCTCTGGCAATCCAACTTCATCGCCGGCGAGCTGCGTAAGCTCCATCCAGGTCTGCAGGTGGAGTTGAAGATCATCAAAACCAGCGGCGACCGCTTTCAGGAGCAAGCCCTAAGCAACATTGGCAAAGGCGCTTTCACCAAGGAAATCCAAGAGGCGTTGTTGGCTGGCGAGGTCGATGTCGCGGTGCACAGCCTGAAAGACCTCCCCACAGCGGCGCCACTTGGACTGCGCGTTTGGGCCAACCCACCTCGTTTCGATCCGCGTGACGCCTGGATTGGCCGAGACGGACTCGACTATGAGCAACTTGGTTCGAGCCCCGTCGTGGCCACAGGCGCTCTGCGGCGCAGTGCCCAAGTAAAACATCGTTTTCCACATGCGGTGATTGAACCGTTGCGTGGCAACGTGGACACTCGGCTGCGCAAATTCGCCGAAGGCAGGATGCACGGCATGTTCTTGGCTGCCGCTGGCCTGACGCGCCTAGGCCTCACAGAACACATCACCGCGCGACTCGACCCCAAAATCTTCCTCCCGGCGCCGGGTCAGGGTGCGTTGGCCATTGAAGGGCGGGATGATGCTACCACCGGAAGCTTGCTTGCGCCCCTCGACGACCCAGGTACCCGTGCGCAAGTCACCGCAGAACGGGCCTTTTTGAGCACCCTTGAAGGCGGCTGTCAGGTGCCCATCGCGGCGTTGGCAACCACCGTGGGCGACGACCTGGTGCTGGATGGCCTGGTGGCCGATCTGACGGGGCACACTCTCCTACGTGAACAACTGCGTGGACCGGCGCGTGCGGCATTTGCGCTCGGAGAGCACCTGGCCGAGACCCTGAAGAGCCGAGGCGCCGACCAAATTTTAAAACAGCTCAAGACCACCACCTAGCACCGCTCCGGGGAGACATTTAATCGTGACCAGCATCGCCACGGTGTGGGTAACGCGCCCTGCTGACACAGCAGACCGCACCAGCGCCGCCCTCACCCAAGCTGGATTCCACGTTTTGGCCGCGCCGCTGTTGGCAGTGCGCCCGGTAGCGCCAGAGCCGTTGCCTCCGCGCGCCCCGGATTGGTTGGTATTGGTCAGTCCGACGGCCGTGCACGGTTTTGTGGCAGCGCTCACGCACCCTGGCTTCCCGGTGCCCGCCCTCGGTTCATTCAAGGTGGCCGCGGTTGGTCAAAGCACGGCTCGCGCAGCTCGCCAGGCAGGCCTGACGGTTAACCTCGTCCCCGCGTCCGAGCACGCCGAGGGTTTGCTTGTTGCCCTTCATTCCGAAGTCCGCGCCGGCGCATGCGTCTGGATTCCCACCGGCAATCGCCACGGCAGCGCCAAAGACGCCTTGCCCGCAGCACTCACAGCCATCGGCGCCCAGGTGTGCAGGTTTCACGTCTACGACACCCTCGCCCGACCTCTCGCCGCTACTGACCTAGCGGCCCTGGCGGCGGCCACTCCCGGTGCCATTGTCTTGCACAGCCCGTCGGCCGCCGATGCGCTCTTTGATGACACGCAACCCGCCCCCGTGATGCGTTGGCGAGCCGACGCCGCGTTATTCGCGATTGGCGCCCGAACCTCAGAGCGCGTGCGCGCGCTGGGCGGCTCGCGCGTCTACGAAGCTCCTTCGCCCAACGATGCCGCCCTGGTAACTCTGTTACGCGCGCAACTCGTAGCGCGCAGCTTTGGAGGCCCCCGATGAGTTCCTTCCCCACAGTTCGTATGCGCCGCGTGCGCAAACTACCCCAATTACGCCGGATGGTGCGCGAAACCAGCCTGTCGTCCGATGACTTCATCCTGCCGCTGTTCATCTGTCACGGCAAAGGCGTCGACAAGCCGATCGGCGCCATGCCCGGAGTCGCACAGTGGTCCATCGACAAGCTTGCGGAAGAGGCGCCGAAAATCGTTGATGAAAAAATCCCTGCGGTGATCCTGTTTGGCATCCCCGACACCAAGGACGCCACGGGTTCCGCCTCATGGCGAGATGACGGCATCATCCAGCAAGCACTCCAGACGCTCAAGAGACGCTCCCCTGAGCTGCTCACCATGGTCGACCTATGTTTCTGTGAGTACACCGACCACGGCCATTGCGGTGTGATGCACGAAGGCATGTTAGACAACGACGCCTCGCTTGAGAACCTTGCCAAACAAGCAGTGTCACTGGCCAAAGCCGGAGCCGACGTGATCGCGCCGTCCGGTATGCTCGACGGCATGATCCGCACCTTGCGCGGCGCCCTCGACAGCGCTGGGTTTGCGGAGTTGCCGTTGTTGTCTTATGCCGCCAAGTACGCCTCCGGCTTCTACGGACCGTTCCGTGAGGCTGCCGAATCCACGCCTCAGTTTGGCGACCGGCGCTCACACCAAATGGATCCGGCCAACGCCAACGAAGCGCTACGCGAGGTCGCACTCGATATTGAGGAGGGGGCCGACATGGTAATGGTGAAGCCGGCCATGCCCTACTTGGACATCATACGCCAAGTGAAAGATCGCTTCGGCTTGCCTACCGCCGCCTATCAGGTGAGCGGCGAATACAGCATGATGATCGCTGCCGCGCGCAACGGCTGGGTGGATGAAGAGCGCGTAATGTTTGAAAGTCTCATCGGCATCAAACGTGCGGGTGCTGACATGATTCTCACCTACTTCGCTCGCAAAGCCGCGAAGATTCTCAACACGCGCGGTTGGCCCTACTAACCCGCCCGCCGCGTTGGTGTGCTGATTCGACAACGCACAACGTTCAAGGCCTTTCGTGTTAACTCCATCTGCGCCGAACCCTCAGCGCGCGCCGCACAGATTTGCACCGGCAACGATTCAACCGCTGCGTCGGCGTCGGGCGGCAAGATGACAACGGATATTGCGAAACAACAAACGACGCGTCATTGTCACCTAGGAGAGCTTGCTCGCGCGCGTACCACAGGCGTGCGCGCCGAATCGGCCACACAAGGAGGTTGCATGTCAGGACGTAACGTGGCGGTCGCCATTGCGTTGATAGGGGTCATGGTGTTCGCCATGTCGTGTGCACACCAAGCTGGCCAGCGCACAGCTGTGCAGGATCCGAGCACTGAAGATCAGGCGCTGCACAGCGCGGCCG
>JAKLEG010000527.1 GCA_022703175.1 Myxococcota bacterium
GGCCGACATTGCCGATATTGCTGAGACAACCGGCATGGGGTTTGCGCCCACCTTGACCGATCTGGCAGATGAGTTCGCCGCCTGGCTCAAACAGGCCAAGGGTTAGGACCTGATACTTACGATGACCGATCTGAAAGACAAAGTGACCGCGGCCGCAAGCAAGGGCGAGCTCGAACCCTGGAAGGCCGCCCTCCTCAAACTTTGGCTAGGCGATCACTCGGATGCCGATGCCCAAGGCCCCAGCACCGAAGACTTGGCAAAGCTTCTCACCGACCCGCAACGCTTGGCACAGCTGAAGGCCACCGTTGATGGTCCGTGGGACGTGCTGGCCGCACAGGCCCGTTCGCTTGTGTCCCATGACCACGTCGGTGATGCCCTCGACGCGCTGGCGCGCGAGTAACGAATGGAACGAACTGCCTGTCGCCGCTGTTTGCGGCCGGCCAACCTGTGCATTTGTAGCGCCATTCGCCCGATCCCAACACGCACGCACGTGTGGATCTTGCAACACCCTGGCGAACGCCGTCATCCCTTTGGAACCGCGATCATCGTGCAGCTCGCACTCACCAACTCACGCTTCGACGTGGTGTGGGACACCGAGCAGGAAAAATTCGGAGACGCGGCCTTTCCACCTGGCACCGCACTACTATTCCCTGGCCCCACCGCCAGCGACTTGTCCACGATGCCGACTGAAAAGCGCCCCCATACCCTTGTGGTGCTGGACGGCACCTGGTGGGGTGCCAAGAAGTTGTTCAACAAAAACCCGGCACTTCAGCGTTTACCACGCGTGACCTTGCCGCTCGGCGTCTCCCCGGGGCACAAGCTTCGACGCGAACCGGCGGCCGGTTACCTGTCGACGATTGAGGCGGTATACGCCTCGCTCAAGTTCTTGGAACCTTATACCCCCAACCTCGATGTATTGATGGCTGCCTACGATCGCTTGTGCGATGGCCACCTGGCCGAACGCAAGAGTCGTCACAGCTCCCGCTACGTGGACCGGAGCAGCCACCGTACCCGCCGTCCGCCGTTGGATGCCGAGACCGCTCGCCGCACCGTGGTGCTCTACGGCGAGGTAGCCCCCGACAAAACAGGGCGAAAAGAGCGCGCGCTCACGAGCCTCGCGATGATGCGTCTATGTGACGGCGCACTGTTTCATGCCTTTTTACAGTGCCCTCCCGACACCCTAAACGAATGGCACAAGGGTCGGATGGGTCTGACTGACGCGTTGTTGGCCACCGCACAGTCCCCCGAGCAGGTACGCACCGCGCTTCGAAAGTGGCTGGGCCCCGACGCCTACGTGACCGCGTGGAGCCAAAGCACACTCGACGCAGCCGCGCCGCTTCTGCCCGCACCCCCCACAACGTCGCTCAAAACCTATTACTGCAACTGGCGGCATCGGCACGCAGGCGACCTCTCGGTGGTTGTCGAGGAAGAGAAGCTGACGGTGCCCACACTTGAAATTCCGGGGCGCGCCGCAGAACGCTTGGGCATGGCCGTGGCAGTGACCACGCTGTTGGCCACACCGACAGACGGTGGTCGCCCGCCAGAGGCTCTGGTAGAGTTTTCCAATGCGGAGATGAAAGCCCCGCCGCAAAGCTGATTGGATTAAGGGAGGCCGCGCATCAACACCGTTACAGGCAACACCGCAGGGCTCAAATCGAGCCAAAAACGCACCCTCGAACGCACCCATCACCGGCGCATCACACCTGAGCAAATTGTCAGCGTGGAGCTCGCACAGCACCTGGCCTGGATCTCGCGCGAGATCGGCCGCCAGGTAGGGGTGCTCATCAATCGCCGCGGTCAGGTGGAAGAGGTGTTTGTCGGCGACGCTCGCCGTGTGTACCTCCCGGATATTGGCCGCGAACGCGTAGGCAGCGGCCGTTTCCGCGGCCTGCGCCATATTCACACGGTCCTCGATGACACCGGCCTGAACGACGAAGATCTGGCCGACCTACGCAAGCTGCGGCTCGACATGGTTGTGACCGTCGCGGTGAGCGACAATGGCGACGCGGGGCGCCTTGCTTATGCGTGGCTCAACCCGGAAGGTGCGCAGCCCGTCCCCACCAAAGCTTTTGCCCGCTCGGTGCACGAGCTCGATGTCAATTTTGAAGAACTCATCGCTGAGCTAGAGCGCCGCTTTTCCCGCGGTGAGCGCACCCACGAGGCCGATGGTCGACGCCGCGCGCTGCTTCTGGGCGCCTACATGAATCGTAGTCGCGCGGAGCAATCGATGGCGGAGCTCACGGAGCTAGCCGACACTGCCGGGGTGGTGGTGGCCGAGACGATGATTCAACTGCGCCCGCAGGTGGACAACAAATTCGTGGTAGGGCGCGGCAAATTGGAAGAGGCGGTGCTTCGCTGCTTGGACTTGGGCGTCGACTTGGTGATCTTCGACCACAACCTTACCCCAGCCCAAGGTCGCGCAATCAACGCTTTTGCTGATTTCACTGTGTTAGATCGCACGCAGCTCATCTTGGAAATCTTTGGTCAACACGCGCAGAGCCGCGACGGCAAGCTGCAGGTGGAGCTGGCGCAACTCAAGTACAACCTGCCGCGTCTAACCGACCAAGACACAGGCATGTCGCGTCTTTCGGGTGGCGCAACTGTGCGTGGCCCTGGTGAAACGAAACTGGAGATCAGCCGGCGCCGAGCCCGCGACCGCATCACACGGCTGTCGCGCGAGATCAACGAACTATCCAAGCGGCGCGCGGTCCGCCGCAACAAGCGCGAAGCCAATCGCATGCCGGTGGTGTCGATTGTCGGCTATACCAATGCTGGCAAATCGACGTTATTAAACGCGCTCACCGGCAGCAACGTGATGGTGGCCGATAAGCTGTTTGCCACACTCGACACGACCAGCCGGCGCTTGCGCTTCCCGCGCGAACGCGAGGCGATCGTTACCGACACGGTGGGTTTCATTCGCGACTTGCCTCCCGATTTGGTGAAGGCGTTCCGGGCGACGTTGGAGGAGTTGGAGAGCGCCGACCTGCTATTGCACGTGGTCGACGTCGCCGACCCGGTGCGGGATGACAAGATCCGCGCGGTGCATACGCTGCTCGATGAGTTGGGACTGGGCGCGGTGCCGCGGTTGATGGTGTACAACAAGGCTGACTTGGTTCCAGGCTTTGAGGCGCAAGCGCTCGCACGCTCGATGGAGGGAGTGGCGATCTCGGCACGTGACAAACAAGGCTTAGAGAAACTCGTGGAGTTGTTGGGCAAACGCCTGTGGCAAAGTGAAGCGCTGCCCGACGACCACCCGTGGGCCAACGAAAGCCTGTATCGCGCCGGTTGACACTGCGAAGGTCGGTGCTTACACCACCGGGGTAGCCCACGAGGGGGAACTCAACTTCACCCAAGGAGGATGCCATGGCATTCACTCTGCCCGCTTTGCCCTACGCCCCAGAAGCTTTGGACCCACACATTTCTGCGAAGACCTTGAGCTTCCATCACGGCAAGCATCATGCCGCCTACGTCAACAAGCTGAACGAGCTTTTGCAAGGCAAGCCGCTGGCCACAAAGAAGCTCGAAGATGTCATTATGGAGAGCGCGCAAGAGCGTGGCCCGGTATTTAACAACGCCGCACAGGTGTGGAACCACAGCTTCTTCTGGAACTGCCTGTCGCCCAAGGGCGGCGGCGCCCCCACCGGCGTGTTGGCCGACAAGATCAAGGCCACCTTTGGCTCGGTAGACAAGTTCAAGGAAGATCTGAAGAACGCCGCGATCGGTCAATTTGGCAGCGGTTGGGCCTGGCTCGTGCAGGACCAAGGCCAACTGAAGATCACCAAGACGCCCAACGCCGAGAACCCGATGATTCACGGGCAAACAGCGTTATTCACGGTAGATGTCTGGGAGCACGCCTACTATCTAGACTACCAAAACCGTCGACCCGACTTCGTACAGACCGTGCTCGACAAGCTCATCAACTGGGACTTTGTCGCGCAAAACCTCAAGTAGCTGTACCTCTCCACGTCCGGGCGGGCTATCTTAAGAAGTACGGGGCGCATCCTACACGCCGCCCCAATGAGGGCTTCTTGTGAGTCACCCACCTGTCGACCCTCTGACGCTGACGCCCGACAACGCTGCTGGTTTCTCGGAAACGTCGCAGGATGCTCCTCCCAATGTGGTGGCCGCGGGCCTTACGGAGGAGCAGAGTCCCATCACCGCGCGCGTGGATCGGGATGAACAAGATAGGCTGATGCTGTTGCGCGCCCGCGAGGAGGAGGTGCTCTACACCCGCTTCGCGAATCGCGCCGTGGTACTGCTGGCACAGGTGACCCCCGTCGCCTCGACCAACCCTGCCCCCCACGACAACGCGCTCGCCGAGCTACAACAACTGGCGGCGCCCCTCATTGCCGCTCAAAGCGGTATGCTGCTGGGCGGCACAAAGAACCCACTTCTGGCCTGTTTCGTAGAGCCGATGGCAGCCA
>JAKLEG010000528.1 GCA_022703175.1 Myxococcota bacterium
GCGTTGGCAGATGCTGCTCGACGCGCGGCCCGCTAGCGCATCCCGCAGTTATGTTTGGCCTCGATTTTTGGGAACTGGCCATCATCTTTGTGGTGGCGTTGATTGCACTGGGCCCGAAACGCCTCCCCGAGGTCGCCAAGAGCTTAGGCGGCCTGCTTGCCGAGTTCCGCAAAGCCTCCACCGACCTGCGCCGCAGTATCGACGACGTCGCACGCTCAACGCTGGTGGCGCCGCCGACAACCCCTGAGCGTCCCGAGCCGGCCCCGGCGCTCCCCCCTGAGCCTGCACGTCCCTCCAAGACGGCACCTGAGGACACGACGGCTCAACTTCCCCCCGGCCCCAAAGACCTCCATGGTTAACTCGCCCGATATTGCTGTTGAAGAACATCGCATGTCGCTCGTGGAGCACCTGGAAGAGCTGCGTCGACGGCTCATCAGCTCGCTCATCATGCTCGGGCTCGTCACCTTCGCCTGTTTTGCGCTGGCCCCGACGCTGTTCGACTTCCTGCGGCTGCCCCTTGAGTCGGTCACAGGCCAGCGGCTGATTGCGCTCGGGCCGCTCGAATTGTTCATGACCTACCTGAAGTTGTCGATCCTCGCGGGGATCTTTATCTCGGCCCCGTGGATCCTCTACCAGGTGTGGCTATTCATCGCGCCCGGCTTGTACCGCAACGAAAAGCGCTGGGTCTGGCCGTTTGTCGGTTTTGGGAGTTTCTTCTTCATCGCTGGCGGCTCGTTCAACTTTTTCGTCGTGCTCCCCTACGGTCTGAGATACCTCGTGGAGATCACGCCCACCATTGTCGAGACCCAGTACTCGGTAAGCGCCTACTTCAGCTTTGTTGTACAGCTGTCTCTGGCGTTTGGCTTAGTATTCGAGTTGCCGCTCGTCATGTGGATCTTGTCGGCCGCAGGCATCATTTCTCCGGAGCGCTACAGCCGCTTCCGCCGCTACTGGGTCGTGCTGGCGTTCATCATTGGCGGCGTGTTGACTCCCCCCGATCCGTTCAGTCAGTTCTTGATGGCAGTGCCGCTCCTGCTGTTCTTCGAGCTTGGCATCTTGGGGGCGCGCTTCTTGTATCACCGCCCGCCAGCGCCTCAGACATAGGCCACAAAACCCAACCCATGCAGGCGCGTCAGAACCGCTCGCCCCTCGCTGCCGAGGGCAAAACATGACTCTAGCTCCGCCACCGAGGCCTCGCCGTTCAATGCACGTGCGATCTGGGGCCAGAGACACTGCGGATCGGCAAAGGTAAAACGTCGAGCCTGTTTGGCGACATAGCTCGTTGCCTCCTCGGCATGGCCTTGCACCCGCAACCCCTGACAACCAACGACCGCGCCATCTACCAACCGCGGGTGCGACCCGTCACTTGGCGCATCGGCTTGGCGCAATAGACGCTCGGGCAGAAACGCCTCCCACTCGGCTCGGAACCATTGCTGCTCCGCGGTCGTTCGTTGCCACCAGGACGTGAGATCCAAGTTGAGCTCGCTGGCCAGCGTCGCTTGTTCTGCCGCTGTGGGGCAGGGGTCTGGCTCGTACCCGAACAACTGCATCGGCTGGAACAAGAAGGGCGCCGCCAATTGTCGCCATCGCGGCGCAAGCTCTGCCTCAAAACGTCGCACCCGCTTGCCCGAGCGGGACTGGGTGGTTGAAAACCCCAACCCACCTTCGGCGCCAACGGCCTCACGAATCGTTGCGGCTGCCTTTAACACCGCGGCATCGGGCGCGACTTCCATGAAATCCAGAATTGCTTTGACCGTCTCGATGGGGTGCGCCACCAGGTCCTCGTAACGCACGCGCAAGAACCGTTCACCCCCTAGAAAGCGTAGGTCCACAAGCGAATGGGTTGCATGAAATGCCCAGCTGGCAAGAGCCCGTAAATGTCCAGGATAACCCTGGTGCGCACACCAAAGTCCAAATGGATCTGGAGCCGGCCCCAGTGCACGCGGATGCCCTTGCTGCACCTCCAAGCGCTGGCGCAACTCCTCCATCGAACAAGCTACGTCGCGGGCGTCGCGAACCAACTGTACAAAACGCGCCTCGGAAAACAGCGCCGCAACATAGTCCACCTGCATCGACAACGTGGAGATCTTAAGAACAAAGTGCTGCCGCCGGTGCCGCATAAGCAAAGCCGACACCGCGTCATGATAGGCCGTGCGCACCGCAGGCGTCGCGTCCAACGTGGTGAAGTGGAAGTGATCCTCCCGCGTCTGGCGATCGCGGAAGCTGGTCAGATCGTGGTGAAAGCGATGAAAGCTTTCACCTTCGGCGACCAAGTCGTGATGCTTGCGCAGGAGATCCAACACCAAAGTCGTGCCGCTGCGGGGCGGCCCAATGACGAACGTGGTGCGCATGAGTGCACTGTAGCGGAACCGCAGGGGCGAGGCAGGTAGAAATCTAGACCCGGGCCAGCATCGCTTGGATAGCCGGCCAATCAACACTGGGCGGTGGAAATGCGGGCCGGGCCAAGACATAGCCCTGACAGAAATCGGCGCCCGCGGCGATGGAGGCTTTGAGCTCTTCGGCCGTCTCAACCCCTTCGGAGACGACTTTGGCGCCCATACCGTGGCAGAGATTGACGATGTGGCGCACCAAGTCGAAGGCGCGACCGCTACAGGTGAGCCCTTTGACCAACTCGCGATCCACCTTGACGATTTCGGGAGACAAATCGGCAATGTACTTGAGGTTGGAGTAGCCCGCCCCCAGGTCGTCGATGGCCAGCTTTGCGCCCTTGCCACGGATCTCCTTGAGGACGCTGTTGCACAAATCAAAGTGCGATAGCGGCACCGACTCGGTGATCTCGACGTGCACCTCGTGTGAGTGCATCACGACCGGGTCATCGGGTTGCACCACGTACGGCTCGTTGAGCTCTTTCGGATGCAGATTGATGAACAATGGCCAGTTGTCGCAAACATCCACAGCCATCTGCCGCGCAGCGCGCCCAAGCACGCCGACGCAATCCGCCTCGAACGCGGCATGGAAGACCTCGGTGGGGTTGGCGAAATGCGGCGACTTGCTGCGCAAGAGCGCCTCGTGTGCGTAGATGCTGCCCGTCCTGAGGTTGACGATCGGTTGGAACACCATCGACATCTGGCGTTGTTCGATGAACTCGAAAATGGGGGGCCTGCGGCCACCTAACAAGCGCTTGAATGACGACACCATGCCGCCGTCTTTGGGAGTATCGCTCACGATGCGCCTCGCACCCTTCCGGGCAGTGTCACGAGGCTCCTAGTGGGAAACCCCCGTGGCATCGACTGTTTGCATCTTGGCGAATACCAACATCCCATCCTCAACGTCGACCGCCACGGTATCGCCGGGTCCGAACTTGCCAGAGAGAATGGCAGTGGCCAGTGGGTTTTGCAACTCCCGTTGCACTGTGCGCTTGAGCGGACGAGCACCATAGACCGGATCGTAGCCCAGCTCAGCCAGGCGCGCGCACGCCCCCTCGGAGATCTGCAAGCCCAGTTGCCGTTCCGCAAGCATTGCCCCCAAGCGCTTAAGCAATAGACTTAAGATAGAGCGGATTTGCGCTTCGCCAAGGCCGTGGAAGATCACCAGCTCATCCACGCGATTCAAGAACTCGGGGCGAAACTGCCGTCGTACCGCCTCCATCACCAACTCGCTCACCTTCGCATCATCCCGACCCGAGTACTGCTGGATGGCATCGGAACCGATGTTCGAGGTCATGATGATGACCGCGTTGCGGAAGTCCACGGTGCGGCCTTGGCCATCGGTGAGCCGACCATCTTCCAACACTTGCAACAGGATGTTGAAAACCTCGGGGTGGGCTTTTTCGATTTCGTCGAACAACACCACCGCGTACGGACGCCTGCGAACCGCCTCGGTGAGCTGGCCACCTTCGTCGTAACCCACGTAGCCAGGCGGCGCGCCAATTAGCCGGGCGACCGCGTGCTTTTCCATGTACTCGCTCATGTCGATGCGCGTCATGGCTTGCTCGTCGTCGAACAGGAACTCGGCAAGTGCCCGTGCTGTCTCGGTTTTCCCGACGCCTGTGGGCCCCATGAACAGGAAGCTACCCACCGGCCGATGGGCATCAGCGAGCCCTGCGCGCGACCGCCGCACGGCATCGGCCACAGCCTTGAGCGCACCGTCTTGACCCACCACCCGTTGCCGCAGCACGTCCTCCATGTGCAATAGCTTCTCGCGCTCGCCTTGCAGCATCTTGGCAACAGGAATCCCGGTCCAGCGCGAGATCACCTTGGCCACTTCTTCCTCGGTCACCTCCTCATTTAGCATCCGCCCTTTGCCCGAGCCGGTTATTGAGGCATCCAGGGCGGCGAGTTCCTTCTCGGTGGCGGGCAACGTGCCGTACTTGAGCTCGGCTGCGCGATTCAGATCGCCTTGGCGCTCGGCCTCGGCCTGCTGCTGGCGCAACGACTCAAGGCGCGCCTTGATTTCT